>DATMBG010000038.1 GCA_035559535.1 Candidatus Limnocylindrales bacterium | reverse complement strand
AATTTGAGTTGTCAACATCTTTGTCAGTTACGGTATGAACTTCGTAAGGCTAAGGAACGTTTACGACATAAAATTCATGTGATCCAAGGTTGTATTAAACAGCTTGGATTTTATTAGATATTTATGCAAAGATCAGTAATTTAGTAGGTGGAAAAGGAAACACCCCCCTGGTCCCCCTCCAGGGGGGACTGACGTGGGGTGGCTGCTGCTAAAGCCCCCCTGGAGGGGGATCCTAACCATTACCCACATTTTTTCATTTCAGGGGATTAATAACTGGTTTAGCTATCTTGCTGGTTGAGTAGCGAAATGCATTGAATCTCCTTCGTGAGGGAAAGATTCCTCTTTTTGCAAGGTGGGTCAACCGGGACGGTTGACCTACTAACCGTTTTGAACCCATCCTCCCAAATCGAAAAATGTGGGTAAAGATAAGGAGGGGGATCAGGGGGGGTATTCAGACAGAAAAAGGGATACCTACTAAATTGTTACAGTTACAAGCAGGCTCCAAGGGATAAAAATTAACCATGAAAATCTTCTTGAAGGGGTAAAGGTAGAGCCGTAATGTTTAGGAGCATGAACAGAAAGGAAATTTTCTTTATCTTTTTGATCCTTCTGGGGGGTTACGGGAGTTTTCAAAACACGCTCCCTAACTATTTTGTTGCAGACGATTTTTTCCTCATTTATCCCTATACCTGGAAGGAAGTTTTACTGGCCTTTGGAGGGGAGGGTCTTGCGAATCATCGAGATCGGGAACGCCCAATTTTAGGAACTCCGGCAACGGATGAGGAGGGTACTCCCATCTTATTTAACGAAACCTACTACCGGCCTGTAGTTCGATTGTCTGCGTTTATAGACAGGCAAATTTGGGGATTTAATCCCTTTGGATATCACCTGACAAATCTTTTCCTGCACCTGCTCAGTGCTCTGGTTATTTATTTTTGGGTAAAGATCCTGCTCTCTTCTTCCCATTCCGGTTATATTGCCTGGGTTGTCAGCCTGCTCTTCGTAACCCATCCGGTTCATACAGAAGCCGTCACCTGGTTGTCCGGAAGAGTGGATGTACTTTGTAGCTTTTTCTATCTGCTCAGCGTTTTGCTTTTTACCCGATATCTCCACAGTCCCCCCTCTGAATCTCTGCGCTTCCGTATCTTCCTGCTGTCAGGGAGTATAGGAGCTTTTATAGGGGCTCTCATGAGCAAAGAGATGGCCATCACCCTCCCTCTGGTTCTATTCTTGATAGATTGGATGATAGGAGAGAAGCCCTTTCTTTCAAAATTGAAAAGGTTATCCCCTTTTTTCTTTATTCTGGCCGTTTATCTGGTCTTGAGATTTATCCTGCTGGGCGGAATCGGTGGCTATTTAAATCCACAGGGCTCGGTCCATCTTAAGTGGGGATGGTTCATGGTCAGTATCCTGGTCTGGTATGCCCGTCAATTGCTGTTTCCCTTTGAAGCTATCCTGCCTTCCCATATGAATTGGATTCAATATCTTCTTCTTTTTCCTTATAGCCTGTCTGTGTATGCTTTGTTTAGAATGTCCCGCATCGCAGGGCTGGCCTGTCTCTGGATTCCGGTAACCCTCCTGCCGGTTATGAATATCGCGGCCGAGCGGTTTCTTTACCTTCCTTCGGTTGGATTCTTGCTTTTTCTGGGATTGGGATTGGGTCAAAAAAGGAGTACGGGTGACCGGCCGGTCACCCCTACGAAGGAAAAATTATTCCTCCGGTCCCTGTATCTTCCCGGTCCTGGATACTTAATGATAGGGATTTTAACCCTGTTAAACCTCTTCACAACGCGCGAAAAAAATGAACGATGGCACCATGCCGGAGAGATGGTGCAGGAAATTCAAAATCAGATGAAATCCCTTTATCCCACTTTACCTCGTGGAGCCCATCTCTTCTTTCTGGATCTGCCCGATAATTACCAGGGGGCCTATGTCTATCGAAACGGAATAGCAGGATCTATGCGACTGATTTACCGGGATTATTCCCTTCAAGCAGACCCTTTAATCAGCCTTCTGCAATTGAAGCCTGAGACCTTTATAAAAGGTCAACATTTCCTTTTTCACTATCAAACCTGTCCTGAACCCTGTCAAAGGAAGGGACAGATCGTGCATCGTAAAGATTGGGAGGACTTTCTGGTTAAAGGAGAGCGATTTCCTTCCAAAATTGGAAAAACAGGAATCGAAGCTCCGGTAGACCTTATCGTTCAAAGTGCAGGTCTGTATGCCGGAAATTTAGGCGTTATCCTTGTTAATGGGCAGGCTGTTTCCCCCCAGAGTCGAGGTTATAATGTAGTCGTTGTAAATCCTCAGACGGGAAGGGTTGAAGAATCGACCGCCTTTGATACCCACAGGTGGCAGAGAGAATCCCGTCGTATGGCGAAGTTTATCGGCAAACTTGAAGAAGGAAAAATTGTAATCCTGGCCCTAAAAGATGAAGGGGCACTCTGCTTGACTACCGAGGCAGTAGAAGCTTTGAAAACCATTGGCGCTCAAGAAGATTTGAGAGGCCGACTCCACTGGAGCCATGCCGTGATCGGGATTAAAGGGGCTAAACCGGGAGAAGCTTTGGAAGAAAGCTCTTCGGGACCTGTAAAACTGGAAGTGGCCGGGAAGCGTTAAAATCTCTAAAACCTGGACAGCTATTATTTGAACTCAAATCGTATGCGGGCACTTACGTTGGTTTGATTTTCGTTATCCCGTTCAACGATGAGGGAAAAGCGGTCGGAGATTACATACCTTAATTGAACCAACTGCTTTTCCTGAGCAACCCCCACGGTGGTAGAAAAAGTAAGGAAGAAATCTTTAAAAAATTCTTTACCGATAATAACTCTGGGCGTAAAGGAAGAAGATCCCAGACCGGTTCCATTTTGGGCTTCGAAGGGTTCTATTTCGAGCCTGTCCAGTCGGGTTAATCTTTCCAGTCTTCCTCCAAATTGACTCTGTACGGGTGGGATAACGAGTCTTGCGACCTGCTCGGCCCCCAGCGTACTAAAGGTTCCCAGGACCTGATCGAAAGTTCCCCCGAAAGCCAACAGGGCCGTAATATCCCGCTCGGGAAGGGGTGGATCGGAACTTAAACTCAATGAAAAATCCTTCAAACTTCCTTGAAGGGTGAGGAAGATTTGATAGTTTCTAATCTCCGTCCTGGCTTGAAGGTTAATATCCGGGTTGAGTCCACTGGGATCGATGAAATCAATGGATCCTGAGGAAACACTATAATCCCGATTTTCAAAGGTGACCTTTCCTCCAGTTGTGCCAATATGGCCCCGAATTTCAGGCCTTTGGATAGTTCCCCGGAGGGTCAGATCTACCTGCAGGTTAAGGTCCATGGTTTTGCCCCTTAACCTGGCAGTGCGGGGCGACTTAACGGCCACATCCAAGCCAAGGGTTCGGACGGGAAATTCAGCCGGTTTCTGCAAATCTCTTTGCCTGCCGGTCATTCGAATTAAAGATTGAATATCTAATACCTCCAGGTATTGGGCATTGACAACCGCCACCGTTCCCGAGAGCAAAAGAGCGTTGGGTTTTCCTTTCAAAGTTACCTGGAGGTTGGTTTTTACTGCAAGGAACTCAAAAGGTTGCCGGATCGTTACATTTTGCCCCCGAAGGACCACATCCACCGATGAAAGCGATTTACCCTCTAAAAAAAGATTTCCACTGGCTTCGAGGAAAGAGGCGTCTTCTCCAACGCCCGGAGTCTCCAGGCGTCCCCGGATCTGGGTTACTTCGATACGATTTTTCTTTAAAAGAAATTTTCCAGTTATCTGGGTAATGGGATCTGGATAACTGGTAAAGCCTACCAGACCCTGTCGGATTTCCACAACTCCATTAAATTCAGGATTCCTATAAGCTCCCCGAAGGTCTAGCAGAACCTGGGCCCTTCCGTTTAATTCCCGAATGAATTGGCGTGGAACGAAAGGAGCAACAAAACGCAGATCGATCAAACCGTCCACCCCTAAATTCAACTCACCTTTAAAATTCAGATCTCCTTGAAGAAACAATCCCAGTTCTCCAGCCCGTTCCCGCATTTTCAGGGAAATAAAACTTAATTTTTCTCTCGTAACGGCCAACTCTATTACGCCTTCATTGAAAAAGTCCTGATCATAGATTTGGAGGTTAACTCTATTTAAAGTAATTTTGGCCGAAGCCTCTTCGAGATTTTTCAAACTACCTTCAGAAAAGATCTGCCCGGACAGAGTTCCTTTGATATCCTCCAGGGGATAGAAAAAACCCAGAATTTTTTCTACCCCTGCCTGCTGCAGGGTCATGCGGAAGGTATAATCAAGGGACGGGGTCAAGAGAAGATTCAGGGTGGCCACATACTCCCCTTTAAAGGCATTGATCGTGGATTTAAGCTGTTTTTCTTTAAGAGTAAACTCGGCTAAAATATCCGGAACCGGAAGGTTTTTAAACTGTAAATTTTTGAATCTTAAAGAACCTTGAACCTGCGGATTGGCTAAAGACCCGAATCCTCGTATTTGAATATCCAGTTGGCCTTGATAAGGGAAGGCTGTTTTGGGTAACCGGCTTAAATCAAGTAAATTAAGATCTTTCCCATTTAAATCGGTTTCAAAAGTTCCGGTATTCAGAGCCATGGAGCCATTACCTTTTAGGTAACTGGTTCCTTTCTGAGCTTGAAGCGACCAGGTTAGAGAGTCGGGGCAGGAATTGGTTTTACCATCAGGACACCGATCGACCCGATTTCTACGAAGGGAGAAGGTAGCTCGATCGAAGATCTGATAAGGTGTGACCACCTCTCCAAAATCCAGTTGAATTTGTTGGTTACCCAGATCTGGATAGCCGGCCCGACCTTCTATCTGTTGAATAGAGGTATCATAGAGTTTTACTTCTCTTAATAAAAAATCTCCTTGAAATCCCAGCCGGGAGAGAGGCCCTGCGATCTTTCCCCTCAAATACACCAGCTCTCCCTGGAGATTCCTTACGAGAGGGCAGAAGGGAGAGGGTAGAAAGCAATCCGTGTCCCGGCCAAAAATATCCTTCAACACAACCTGGAGTTCTGGAGAAGAAGCCTGTATTTGAAGGTTTAACTTAGGCTCCTTTGAGACTCCTGGAACCGACTTCTTTGATAGACCTTTAACCAATTTTGGACTAATCGAAGAAGCTTCAATTTGGAAATTAGCGCCTCCTTCTATATTCAGTTTGAGGGGCGTGGAGGCCACCTGTAGATTTAACCGGGAAGGAATAAGAGATAAAGTGGAGGGGACAGGTCTCAGGGGAATTTGCACGTTTCCTATCAGTTTCCCATCAAAAAGGGTGGCCGAGAGATCCGAAATGTTCAAATACCCCTTCTCTAACCTGACCTGGGCCGTCAGGTTAGTGAGATTAAGGCCATAAACATGGGCCTGGGATAGTTTAAGAGAAGCTGTGAGGGAAAGATCTTGAAGACTTTGAGGATTTCTAAGCTCCAGCTCAATGGAAAGCCCTTCGGTATAAATTCTCCGGTAAGAAGCTTGTGGGAATTTTAAGGAGGCATGGATCGTGAGATCGGATAAAAACCCGGTCACTTTACTTTTGATTTCAGCTTTTCCTAATAAAGGACCGATGGGAAATCCCAGTAATTTATTTAAAATATCTAAAACGAACTGAGAATGGATATCTAAGCTAAGAAAAGCTTCTTTAGACGCTTTTTTCCCTTGCAAATCCTCAGCTTTTACTTCACCTTTTAACGAATCAGGATGGAGGAAAAGGATGGATATCAGGACACTTAAGAAAATAAAAAACCTTCCTGCGAAGGGGGGGCAAAGTTTTTTCATGGAATGAATACTTTTAGCACGATCTCAACATTTTAAGTTATCTTTTTACTATAACTTTAAAGCAAGTTTGAAGGGAGAGCAATAGCATATCGGAAGGGTAAAATATTTGCTTGGACAAATCCCAGGAATTTACCGGCAGAAAAACTTTAAAACATTAGAAAAAAATATTTGACAATAGCCCTATTTTAGGATACAAGAATCAAATCCAAAAATCAGGAATTTTTGGTTATTAACCTCTAAGTGGGTAAGACTATGGTTAAGATAGATAAAACAGATAAGCAACTTATAAAATCTTTAAAAGGTAGGGCCTTAAAATGTATTCGGAAGGCAGACCGGGCCAGGTCTCCTAAGGCAAAATTAGAGCGAGCCGATGAGGCTATTCGATATCTCAGGCAGGCTTTTGAACTGACAGAAGATCCTTTACTGGAGACGTATATAGAGCGCTGTGAAACGTTTAAGCTTAAAGTCCAGATAGATGCTCTTCGAGATCAGGCAGATCAATTTCTGGCTCAGGCGGAAGAAGACAAAGAACACTCAGAAATTCTACTCAAGAAGACCCTATCCCGACTCCAGGCAATCCTGGAGATAGAGCCCGGCAACGATTGGATAAAGTCAGAAATCGACCGAATTGAAGAACAATACCAGGTCAAGTTTTTTCAAGGAACCGAAAAACCCCTTTTAAGCCTCAAAGAAGATTGGAACCTCCGGATTAAATTTAAGTTGAAGGGGTTTCAAGAATTATTGGAAAACTGGGATGGTTATTACCAATACAATCTTAAAGAAGACCCCCTGGAACCCCACGTTTACACCCTCGATTTTAAACCCAAAGATATTTTAATTTTTCGTGAAATTTATGAAGAGCTCAAAACAGAAACTCCCCTTCAAGTTTACCTGGATGACAAGTTAATCGATGAGGAAATCCTTACCGGCTGGCTTCAGTGTTATGGAAATTATCTCAGGGGACGGGATCCCCGTTATTGCTATGGAGCGACTTCGTTTAGTTACAATTTTATAGGATGTCACAAAGCTCAGATACGGGATATGGAAAGTAACTGGGAAAACAGTTGGTTCCGCTGTGGGGAGATGGATTCTACACTGGGTATCTTTTTTGTGGACAAAGAACAGCTCTTCCTCAAGATTCAAGCAAACTTACTCCCTTATACCTTTTGTCCGGCTTTGAATTTAGAAAAGTTACAGCTTGGATTTCGATTGCTTCCCAATAGTATCAACCCTCAAAAAGACAAGAACTGGGATTACGTTTTCCATAAAGGGGAAAAGATCGGGGTTATTCCAAAAGGGAAGGAAATTTTTATAACCCTGAACCGTCATACCTCTGATACCCCTCAACCGATAGAAACAGGAGCTACCTCTCAACTTAGAAAATGCCTGGCGATCCTTGAAGGCAAAGTGTCCCTGGAGGAAATCGATGGAGATAAGAACTTGAAGATATCTCGCTGCAGAAGCTGCGGATATTCCTATGAACGGGGCTCTACACTTTGTTCTAAGTGTGGTGAAAGCTTCTGGCAAGAAATTTTCGGCGCTCAACCCAATGTTTTTCGTACCCTTTTTAAAAAATTTAGTCAAAGTTGGGGAGCAGTCCGGGATACGGCTAACGGAAATCTCATGGGAATAAAACAAAAAGCCGGAGAAAAATATCCAGAAAATAGAGTTACTGCAAAGAATACCCTACAGGGTGAGGGAGTTGAAAGCTTACCGGTCATGGCATCTCTAAAGACTCTGGAAGAGCAAAAAGTACAAAATATTAAAACCTATGGGGATGCAGAGACCCTGGATAATTTAAAGGCTCAAAAGTCGGAGGAAGTAAAAGTCCTATCACCTGAAACAGAAACTTTAAGCAGGGAGAATACCCCAGAAATGCAGGAAAGTCCGGAAGAAGTAATCACCTCGAGACTATATCCTGATATATTTATCTCTTCTGAGTCTGAGGGAGCTGCTGAGGTTAACTTTCAGGAAGAAGCAACCCGGGAAACTCCAGATACCCAGGAAGATGGGGAGTCTTCTGTTTTCCACCTTTCCACCGGTATAGCCGAGATCCCTGAGCAGGTCGTAGAATCCGGTGAGATCGACCTTTGCGAAAGTAAAATCTCCGAAACCCATGAACAGAAGGATGAGGAAACCGCAACTCCGGTACTATCTGTTGAGGAGGAAGGAATTACCGCCCCCCTCCTACCCTCCCCATATGCTGAGAGGGAGAGGGAGGGGCTTACCGAAATGGATCTGTATGAAGAGGAAATATCCCAGGCCTACGTTCCGATAACTGTACCCCTGGAAGCAGCTCCTGAGGCCCGCCTGTCCGGGGAGGAAATATCCGATGAAAAGAAGACCATCCCACAGGATATTGAGCGTAAAGAAGAGAAGGAACTTTCGCCTGAGTCGGTCCTTACCGAAGAAGACTTGATGGCAGAAAACCATCCTGAAGTGTCGACAATCGAGGAGACCCCGGTCCTTGATTCGGATCCATTACCCGATGAGGAGCCGGTTCCAATCTCTTCTTCAGAACCTCAGGTGAATCAAGAAAATCAGCCGGAGATAATCCTTGAAGCCTCTTCAACTGAAACCGAACCTACAGGGACTCAACCGGGGGTTGAAAATTTAGAGACGGAGGCCTCACTTCGATCTCAAGAAGAGGAAATATCTTTACCGGAAGAACCCTTTGAATTTACCCCCCCAAATCAAAACCCAGACGAAGAAGAGCAGGAGGAAAATCCTTCCACCGTGGAAGAGATTATCCCTAAAATTTTGGAAGAAGAACTAAAGGAAGAGTTAGCCCCTTCCGGTCTGGATATGGAATCCCCTGATTCTGAAAGTAAATTTGTTTCTTCCGTTGAGGAGACTGAATCCAACGGTTCTATGAAGGAAGAACCCTCTGTTTTTGGCCCCCATAGACCTTTATCCAGGGGACCTGAAAAAACCGATCTATATCCCGCGGAAGATGGTAGCTTTAAGGAAAAGATGAAAAATCTTTTCCTGAAAAACTATTGGGAAAGAAAAAAGCTTGAAAATGCTTTCAGATTGGTAACGCCGGAAATGGGTCTGGAAGATGAAGACAATGAAAATCTCCCAACTCATACTTCCTCCCGTCCAAGCTCCAGACAACAAACTTCTAACCGGAGAGTTAAAAATCCAAAATCTGAGATTTCCTTGGTAAAGTCTCCCTTAGAAACCTTAGAAACCGATCTGATTAAAAAGATCAAGACTATTACGCCGACTTCCGATCTGAGTAGACGGGGGGTGGTCAGGATTATCTATTCGGCCATCATAGATCGAGATACCTGCCCGCTATGCCGGTTCTTGCATGGGATGGTGTTTCATCCAGATCATTTCGAAACCGAGATCTTTAAACCCCCCCTTCATAAAGGCTGCAAGTGTATGCGAACTTATATCTTAAGCAGTGAAAAGCCCAGAAACTGGCCGGAAGTTAATTTCGAGCCTCCCCCCGATGAATTACTAAAATATCTAGATCCGGCAAAATTACGGCAGTATATGGCTCAAAGGAGTTTGGTTGAATAGCTTGCTCTTTATGGGTGGTCCTTTGTTTGTTGAGATCTGAGCCGTTAAGGATGCAACAACGGACAAAGGACCACCGAGAACAGACCGGTGAGGTTTTATTCTTTCATCTACCTGATTAGCGAGACCTACGCCAGCATTAAGCAAACTAAACTAACCAATTTTATTGCCATCGTTACCATTGCTGTATCTCTCTCCATCTTTGGCGTTTTCCTTTTGGTCTATGTAAATTTGAATGAAGTTGTTCAGAAGTGGAGTGAGGCCGTTCATATGACCGTTTATCTGAAAGACCCCATATCAGATGAACAGGTCAAAGCCCTTGAAAAGGCTTTAAGTGAGTTAAAACAGATTGAAGCCATTTCCTTTGTTTCCAAGGAAGCTGCTTTGAAGACTTTTCAAGAAAGGCTCAAAGGGCAGGAAAGTTTACTTTCGGGAATGACCGGAAATCCGCTTCCGGCATCTTTTGAAATAAAAATTAAGAAGCGTTATCAAAGTTCGGAAGGAATGAAAGTACTGGCCACTCTTATCGAGAAATTTCAAGGGGTTGACGAAGTTCAATATGGTCAGGACTGGCTGGAAAGCCTTTCGGCAATCGTCAGTTTATTAAGACTGGTAGGCTTTTTTGTAGGAAGTTTACTCTTTATAGGACTGGTTTTTATTATTTCTAATACGATTAAATTAACCCTCTATGCCCGTAAAGAAGAATTGGATATTATGCGGCTTGTCGGCGCTACCGATAGGTTTATTCGAGGTCCTTTTCTCATAGAGGGTATATTTCGAGGGGTTGTTGGATCTTCCTGTTCGCTTTTACTCCTATACCTGGTCTATAATATCTTTATCTCCAGTCTTAACCACTCTTCTTATATCCTGTTCAAATTTTTATCCGTCTCGTTTCTTTCTTCAGACCTCATTATTGGGATTCTTATCTTTGGAGGGCTGATGGGATGGTGTGGAAGTGCCCTTACCTTAAAAAGATTTCTCAATACCTACTAATCAGCTTTTTCGGTTTTAGCTTATCCCTACAAGCCCAGTCTGTAGATGAAAAGATAGAAGCCGAACTTAAACATCTTCAACAGATTCAAAAGGAACTCAAGGAAAAAAAGAAGATTTTCGAGCAGACCCGGGCGGCTGAACAAAATGTTTTATCGCAACTGGAATTGATCGAGAAATCCTTGAATGCCCAGGAGCGTGAACTGCAAATTTACGAGCGTAAGGTTAAAGAGACCGAGAAAAAAATTCAGGAACTGGAAAAAGAACTAAATGAGCTGAATCACCGGCATGAAGAACAAAAAAATCAATTGAATACCCGAATGGTTGCTATTTATAAGTTAGGAAGTTTGGGGTATCTCCGTACCCTCTTTGCAGCCAGGGATCATGAAGATTTAATTCAGCGGATTAAGTATTTAAGTTTAATTGCGAAAAACGATATGACGCTGATAGCCCAGCTCGATGAAAATATCAAAGAGTTAGAAGCCAAGAAAAAAGAACTGGAGTCCTCCAACCAAAAAGCAACGCTATACCGGGAGAAGGTCCGGGTAAAGAAACAAGAAATAGAAGATCAGAAGGCAGAAAAGACCCAGTTTCTGGCCAAATTGAGGGAAGATAAAAATATTTATCAAAAACTTATCGGTGAGTTGGAAGAGTCCTCCACGGAGCTGGAGAATCTGATCACAACGTGGGAAAAAGAAAAGGAAAAAAGAAAAAAAGAAACAGAACCTGCACAAGGTCGGAATACCCAAGAGTTCAAAGTCCCTTCTTCCTTTGTGAAAGGTAAACTCATCTGGCCGGTAAAGGGAAAGTTAATAACGAGATTTGGCAGGTTTAAATATCCAGGGACCAATACCTATACCTTCTATAAAGGGATCGATATAGAAGCTCCGGAGGGAACCCCTATTTACGCGGTGGGGAAAGGGGTTATTAAGTATGCAGACTGGTTTAAAGGTTATGGAAACCTGATCATTTTAGACCATGGTGGGAATTTTTATACGTTATATGCCCATGCAGATGAAGTCTATGTAAAACCCGGCGATGAGGTACAGGCCCAACAAATCCTCGGTAGAGTGGGAAGCACGGATTCTATTAAAGGGCCTTATTTGTATTTTGAGATCCGAGTGGGAGGGAAATCGGTGGACCCCCTGGCCTGGCTGGGTAAAAGTTAGGGTTTAATTTTAACCGGAACTTTATAAATGGTGAAGGGATCTATAAGACTCCCAGCATGGTGATGAGCTGTTTCATTTATGGGGGCAGTTGTATACCGTCTCCCCAAACGCCTTGCTGCCAATGGTTAGGGACCTATTGTTGCTCTAAACCCCGGCAAAAGGTGTTAGAGGGTTTACCGGATATTATCCAGGGAAGTATCTGTAGAGATTGGTATTCTGGGGTAAGATATACGGCAAATTAAATCCATAACGGTATCACACCTCACGTCCGCTGACAATGCTTCTATACCAGCCAGGAGATTGGTAACGCAGGCGCTCGAACTCGGCCTGAGTATACGGAAACAGATCTACCCCCACCGGAAAGCCCACCGGTAAATAGTCTGGGATGCGCTCTCTGAAGGGCTTATCCGAAGAGGACAATATCAAACACAAATCCACATCGCTTCCAACCGTTGGTAACCCCGTTACCCAGGAACCAAACCAGATTACCCGTTTTACCTCTGGATGCTTCTCCCTTAACCAGGCCACATAAGCTTCTACATGGCGTGTGATAACCTCGCGGTTAGCTGATTTGATCACGACAGAACTCAAGGATTGCCTCCGCATATCGAATGGCATTTTGGGCCTCTTCCTCTGTGTAAAAATCCATGGGTGCCCCAGATTCAAATCCGTTGGGGTAACGCATAGGGATATAGTGCTTGTCCAACATCCTGGCGTAGTTTACCAAACTTTCTGAGACCGGGAGGGACGACGGCAGATTTCCTATCAGGGCCGTTAAAGTATGACCCCAAGCCTCCATGCCTAGCTTTTGGAACACAGCCTTCAAGGCTTTTTCCGCGGCCTGATGGGAAGCAAAACAACTCCACTCAAAGTCACGATCTTCCAGGGCGTGACGGGCATGACGCAAATCCGCTTCGGCTGCCTGAACCAGTCGAGATAACGGTTACCCATGTTTTCCTCTCCCTTAACAACAATTATCCCCACACCTCACGTCCGCTGACAAAGCTTCTATACCAGCCAGGAGATTGGTAACGCAGGTGCTCGAACTCGACCTGAGTGTATGGAAACGGATCTACCCCCACCGGTAAATAGTCTGGGATGCGCTCTCTGAAGGGCTTATCCGATGCCAAGCGGAGGAAGGTCCGGAAGGGGGTTCCCACTCAGGTATCTTACTCTTATCCTGCCGCCTAGGCCACCTAACCCCCTTCAAGGTCCATCGTTTTGGTTGAATGCCGGGCAGTTCCGGGTAATGCTCACCCTGACAAAAGATTCACACCAATCTGCTCTAGCCTCTGATATGGCAATTTCAATTAAATAAAAAATGGTATAAGCTCTTAAGTCAGGAGGAGAGTTATAAGTTCTTTATTACAACTATAAAAAATCACCGTTTTATTCCGTCCGGTATGACCAGAGAGAATTTCGATTTGGGATTTTCTAATCCCCAGGAGTTCCGCCAGAAATGCAATCAGAGCTCTATTGGCCTGATGATCGACCGGTGGGGCCGTGATCCTTATTTTCAAAGCCCCTTTATACTCTCCTACCACTTCATTCTTAGAAGCCCTGGGTTGAATATGAACTTTAAGGATTAAACCTTGATCGGTTTGTCGCGTTTCAATCATGGAAATCAGTGGAGACTTCTTGCCAAGTCTATGAGAGATCGAACCAGAAATATTTGCAGGAAGTAGATGGCCAGAATCACAATGAACGGCGTGAAGTCGATGGGATAAGTATACAGGTACAATCGAAGTTTTCTCCGAATGAAACTAAAGACCGGTTCGGTTGCTTTGGTAAAGAAATTTTTAATGGCCTGTGCAGTTGGGTTGTAGGGGTCCAGGGGAATCCAGGATAAAATCACCGCGATCACAACGATCCACCAGTAAAGGGACAACGCCATATCCAGGATTCTGGCTAAAGCCTCAATAAAATTACTGGCGATAAACATGATTAACCTCCTTAGCGACCTAATTCGATAGATCTTAGCGTGGCAGCCTCTACAGCATCCATAAAGATGCCATGCAAGCCCCCTTTTTCTAGAGCATGAAGACCGGCAATGGTAGTTCCACCAGGGGAAGTGACCATATCTATGAGTTTTGCAGGATGCTCTCCGGTTTCAAGGACTAGTTTTGCGGCGCCGAAAACGGTCTGTGCAGCCAGCTTTAAAGCAACTTCCTTAGAAAAACCCATTTTAACGCCGCCATCTGCAAGGGCATTGATAACCAAAAAGATATAAGCCGGACCACTCCCACTTAATCCGGTTACGGCATCGATCAATTTTTCATCCACAATAATCGTTATCCCCACGGCATCGAAAATGGCCTTGGCTGTTTGCAAATCCTCTGGAGAAGCCCACTTACCAGGTGCTATGGCAGAAGCACCGGCCTGAACAAGGGCCGGGGTATTCGGCATGGTACGTACTACCCGAACCCCCGTTTCCAATAAATCTTGAATAGTTTGTAATTTTACCCCTGCCGCAATGGAAATAACCAGCTTATCTCGAGTAACTTCGGGTGCAATATCTGTTAAGACTTCCCTTATATTTTGAGGTTTTACCGCAAGGATGAGAATATCTGCCTTCCGGGCTACGAAAGGATTACTCGGCGAGACCTGAACCGCATATTTTTGACTTAAAAAATCCAGTCGATCTTTTCGGATGTCACTCATGAAAAGATTTTCAGGTTTAATCCCTAAAGGAGAGTTTAACAAACCTTTCACCAAAGCCTCTGCCATATTACCGGCCCCGATAAAAGCAATCTTTTTTTCTTTCAGCATGGCTATAAAGTCTCTGTTCTGAAGTTATTGCCAAGGTCTGGGTCCAAATATAGCCGTCCCGATCCGGACCATATTGGCCCCTTCTTCAATAGCAACTTCAAAATCGTTGGTCATTCCCATAGATAAGAACTTCATTTCAACCTGGGGGATTTTACGTAACTCTTCGGAAATCTCCCTTAACTTCTTAAAATAAGGTCGTGTGTGTTCAGGATTTTCGGCCAGGGGAGGAATGGTCATAAGGCCCTTAATGGCCAATCGGGGAAGGGCTGCGATTTCCTGTACGTTTTCCTGAATTTTTTCCACAGGGAATCCGAATTTGGTTTCTTCATGGGCCAGATTGATCTGAATGAGAATATCCACCGTTTGATTTTTTGCTTCGGCCCTTTTGCTTAATTCCCTGGCTAATTTTAGGCTATCCACCGAGTGAATTAACTGAAAAAGATCCAGGGCCTGTTTAACTTTGTTGGTTTGAAGGTGCCCGATCATATGCCAGGTTACCTTATTTCCAATATCTTTTATTTTTTCCTGGGCTTCTTGAACCCGATTCTCTCCGATATGTTGAACCCCTGCCAAAATAGCTTCCCAAATTCTGGGAACTTCCACCGTTTTCGTTACAGCAACCAGTATAATTTCCTCGGGTTTTCGACCTGCTCGTTGTGCAGCCTTCTGGATTCGTTCTCGGACAAGCTGTAAATTGTCCCGAATTGTCTCTCCCATACTTTTCGTTATGGCTCATCGCCGGTGGCCTTCTGTTTCTTCAGGACTTTTAACCTCTCTTCGACGGTTCTCTTCCATACAGAAGGTAAATTCTCCGATTCTATTTTTTCATAAGTTGCAATGGCTTCCTGGGTTTGTCCCAATGCTTCCTGGCATCTGGCGATGGCCAACAGAATCTCCGCTTTATCCGAAGCAGAGGAGATTTTATCCTGAAACTTTTGATAGGCTTCCAGAGCCTTCTGGTAATCTCCCTTCTGTTCGTAGGCATAGCCTACCCCTTTGGCAGAAGCTATAAAAAATTCTCCCCGGGGATACTTTTCGAGATATTGGGAAAATCCATTGATGGCCTCATCGTAGCTTTCTGCTAGGTAATAAGAGTTTGCCTTATAAAACAAGGCACGTTGGGCACTTTTTGTTCCGGGGTATTGGGTTAAAATCTGATCAAAGGTAGCTACCGCTTTCGGATATAACTCATTGGCTTTATCTTCTGAAGCCCCTGCTTCACGATAAGCTTTCATGCCTTGATATTCCAGAGCTAAAGCTTTTTCCTCCAGATTAGTCCGATAATACCACCAGCCCAGGAAAGCAACACCTAAAACCAGAACAAGGAGAATTGCTCCAATTATATACCTGGAGGAAGATTTAATCGATTCGACAAACTGAGTTCCTGAACCTTTCGTTTCCAATTCCTTGGGAGTATCTTTTTTAACAACCGGTTTAGTTGGTTTCATAATTTTGTCCTAACGGCTTTAGCCATCTCACTTCTGAAGCTACAAATGACTCATGCCTTGTTTACTTAATTTTGACCTCACAGAGCCGTTTCCACTCCCCAACGCCCCTCTCCCACAAGGGGAGATGGGCCGGGGGTGAGGGCCGCTTAAAAGTCAGGCAAAACCAAGTAAACAGTGTACTAAAGCCTGTTCTGAACTTTATTAAATCTTATTACTTCCTTACATCGGATATAGAATAACCACCGCCTGAGCTTCGATGCCTTCTTCTTTTCCAACGAATCCCAAACCCTCTCCTTTTTTAGCTTTAATATTAATCCTGGAAATAGGTTGTTGGGTAAAGTGGGAGATGATTTCGCGCATTTTTTCTATATAATCGGCCAATCTCGGTTGCTCCGCGATAATCACGGCATCCAGATTCCCCACCTGAAAGTGGCGTTGATGTGCAAGAGCTATAACTTCCTGAAGAAGAACGGTACTGGAAATATCTTTATATTCTGGAAGAGAATCCGGGAAATGTTTTCCAATATCTCCTTCTCCCAGGGCTCCCAGAATGGCATCACAGATAGCATGGATTAAAACATCTGCATCGGAATGACCCCATAACCCTTTGGAAAAAGGGATTTCAACCCCACCTAAAACGAGTTTTCGTCCTTCGACGAGCCTGTGGACATCATAACCGATCCCGATTCTCATTTAACTCGTTTTGTAAAATCATTTCGGCCAATACCAGATCTTCCGGTGTTGTAATTTTTATATTGCGATAAGTACCCGGGATGACTTTCACTTTAAACCCCAAACGTTCCAGCAGCATGGCATCATCGGTCCCATAAAAACCATCTTCACGAGCCTTTTCATAAGCAGACCGAATAAGCGGATAATTGAAAGTTTGAGGGGTTTGGACGGCCCACAGCCCGCTCCGGTCAAGGGTCTGAGAAACAAATCCATCCTCAGATACCCGCTTAACTGTATCCTTCACAGGAACCGCCACCACAGCAGCTCCATATTTTCGAGCTTCTTGAATAGACTCAGAAACCATTTCTTCCGTGATAAAAATTCGGACTCCATCATGGATGACCACAATTTCCGTTTCCGAATCCAGAGCTTGCAAGCCGCGGTATACAGAATCTTGTCGGGTCGTTCCTCCTGGGACGATAGACCGGACCTTTTTAAAGTGATATTTATGAACCAGGTCAGACCGGCATTTCTCTATATCTTCCTGTCGGGTTACCAGGACGACTTCAGAGAGACAGTGAAAACTTTCCAATCTGGCAAGAGTATGGGCCAGGACAGGTAGAGAGGCAAGGGGTAAGAATTGTTTTGGAATATTCCCTGTTCCCATTCTCTTGCCACTGCCAGCAGCTACCACGAGAGCAGCAACTCCGGGCATTTATCTGTTATCCACCGTCCGGTGCCCCCCTACCGGTGAGCAACGGACAGCAGAGCGCAATTTAAGATTTATTGGCTAGTTGCCCGAAAATCATTCTACCGGCTGTAGTTTGTAAGACACTGGTAACCGATACACTGACCGTTTTTCCGATAAATTTTTTAGCATTGTCTATGACGATCATGGTTCCATCGTCCAGATAGGCGATACCCTGTCCAAACTCCTTACCCTCCTTCAGAACTACAACCTCGATGACTTCTCCGGGTAACACAACCGGTTTCAAAGCATTGGCTAACTCGTTTACATTGAGTATGGAAACTCCTTGAAGTTCGGCGACTTTACTTAAATTAAAGTCATTGGTGATTAACTTAGCCTGGAGTATTTTTGCCAGCTCGATGAGCTTGGCGTCGATTTCCTTAATTTTAGGAAAATCCCTGTCGTGGATTTCCACCTGCGTGTCAATTCGTTTCTGAATTTTGTGCAAAATTTCAAGTCCTCGACGACCCCGATTTCGTTTTATAGGGTCAGGAGAATCGGCGATATGTTGGAGTTCTTTGAGCACGAATTGCGGAATAATCAAAACGCCTTCCAGAAACCCCGTTTCTGAGATATCGGCTATTCTCCCATCTATGATCACGCTGGTATCAAGAACTTTATAATTTTTGGTGGGGGGAGGAGCTGAAAAGAAGGATTTAATATCCCGAAAATCGAGATTATAGCTCTTCTTCCACCCCAGAACCAGCCCCAAGTAACCAAATCCCAAATGAATAATAAAATAAACATAGGGCGTAATGGCACTTTTTTGTAAAACGATATCCAGTAGTGAATAGACCAGCAGGTTGGCGAGAACGAGTCCGGTTCCTAATCCGAGAAGACCACCTGCAATGACCTGTAAAGGGATTCTTCCTAAATAATTTTCTCCCAGGATAATCAAAAAACCTAAGAAACCCCCTGTAAATCCTCCAAGAATAGATGTATAAAGGGGTCCTCCCAGTTTTTTAGCTCCCAGGTATCCCAGCACAGAAGTCAAACCCACGAATCCTATCTTCCAGATCTTTTGACTCAATTTTTTCACCCCTTACCTTATATAGAATATTTAGAAGCTCATCACCCCCTTACCTCCTCTACCTTTAACAAAAAAACAAGGAGTAATACCTTTTGGTATGATTTTAACCCCTTGTAGGATGATGTTATTAATATAATATCACCTTTCTGGTCTTTTAGAAAACACTAAAATATTTAAACATCGCAATATTTATTGACCAAAGTTTCCGCCTGAGAGGTCTCGATTTTTTTTGAATAGGCAATTTCCTTAACAATCAAGTCCCGGGTGCTATCCAGCATTTTCTTCTCGCCAAAAGAGAGCTCTTTTTCTTTGCTAAGCAGCGTTAAATTACGAAACACTTCGGCAATTTCATAAATAGAGCCGGTCTTGATTTTATCCATATTAAAAAGATATCTCTTGTTCCATTTTGAAGGCATCTTATCGATTCCATCCTTGAGGATATGAAACACCTTCTCAAGCTCCTCTTCCCGGACCACTTGCCTGAGACCCACCTTATCGGCATTGAGGGTGGGAACCATAATTTTAACATCCTTACCATAAATACTGAGAACATAAAAGCTCATCTTTTCTCCTGCGACTTCCTTTTCAACAATTGCTTCTATTCTTCCTACCCCATGGGCCGGATAGACAACCTTATCACCAACTGAGAACATATACTTCCTCCTGATGTCTCCCTACAGTTCCTAGTTTGGCGACATATCCGCTAAACCAAGAACTAAGGGTTAGGGGTTATTAGGCTCTCAAAAGCTTGCACCGTATTTTCCAATAACCTTATGATGGTCATGGGACCGACGCCACCGGGAACCGGCGTAATGGCCGCGGCTTTTGTAGCTACAGATTCAAAATCCACATCCCCTACCAGCCTTCCATCTACCCTATTAATTCCCACATCCACCACCACCGCATTTTCCTTCACCATATCCCCCCTTATAAATTGGGGCTTTCCTATGGCGGCAACGAGAATATCGGCCTGACGGGTATGGGAACTCAGAGATAAGGTTCTGGAATGACAGATGGTGACCGTGGCATGACGGTGAAGTAACATTAACGCAAGGGGCTTACCCACGATATTACTTCGACCCACTACAACGGCATGCCGGCCCTCTATAGGGATGTTATAGTAATCCAAAAGCTCTATAATTCCGGCAGGCGTACAGGGTCTTAGACCGGGTGTATTGGAAACCAGTTTACCCACATTCAGAGGGTGAAAACCATCAATGTCTTTCTCAGGCAAAATAGAGGTTAAAATCTTTTCCTCAGAAATATGCTTGGGAAGTGGGAGTTGGACTAAAATTCCGTGAATCTGTGGATCTTGATTGAACTTGTGAATTAAGTCGAGGAGTTTTTCTTGGGGGGTATGGGCATCCAGCTGATGGTAATAGGATCGAATTCCCACATACTCACAAGCCTTTCGTTTGTTTTGGATATAAATTTGCGAAGCCGGATTATCGCCTACCAAAACGACGGCTAATCCGGGAGACTTTCCATACTTACTCCGTAAGGTTTCTATCTTTTTCTTCAGAGCTTCCCGTATTTGTTCTGAAACGGCCTTACCGTCTATAATCTTCGCCAAAATATCAAAGATTCGATAGCCAGGACTTACAACAGTTACAGAACTTTACGCTGGAATTCCGTAAATCCTGCAAGCCCTGCCTATTCTCTTAATCGGGCACCCAGGGTTCGTTCAAGGCTCTGAATCACTTCACTGTGAACCGAATTGACTTCGGCATCTGTGAGGGTTCTTTCTGGGTTTCTATAAACCAGGGAATAAGCTAAACTGACAAAACCTTTTGCAATTTGCTCCCCCTGATACAAATCGAACAATCTAACATCTTCCAGAATAGGCCCGGCCGCCCTCCGGATTTGGGTTTCAACCTCCTCCGCTTTTACTGTCAGAGGAACTAAAACGGCTAAATCCCGGCGAACAGAGGGAAACTTGGGTAGTGGTTTGAAAGATACCGATGGACGTACATGGGGAATAATCTGATCCAGATTCATCTCAAAAAGATAGATAGGCTGCTCCAACTCATAGACTTCGGCTACCTCGGGATGGATCTTTCCCAGATATCCCACGGTTTGTCCCTCAACTTGAATTTCCGCACTCTGACCGGGATGTAAAAAAGGGATTTGGGCGTTTTGTAGCTTATAAGAAACCTTGAGAATTGAGAAGATATTTTCAAGAACCCCTTTTAGATCATAGAAAGTTACCGGCTTTCTGGCCTCTCCCCAGTAAACCTCTTCTCGATAACCTCCCATCACACCGGCTACGAAAAGAGGTTCTTCGGGTAATAGGGCTATTTCGCGGGCTGACCCGGTTTCCCCACCGACCCTGGAAACAGATCCGTCCCTATGTATAAAAACCCGACTGATCTCGAAAAGCCTTAAAGAATCTACATTATATTTGAAATTCAGGTGAGCATTTTGAAGAAGATGAGGAATAAGGGTAGTCCTGAGTTGATTCTGCTCTTCAATAATGGGATTTTCTAAGGTAACGGTCTTTCTTCGATAGTCTGATTCGGGTATTTTGAGTTTATCCAGAGCAGATTTACCCATAAAACTATAATTGATAACCTCATAAAAGCCCTCACCGATAAGAACCTGCTGAACCAGGCTTTCTACTTTCCGGGAGATTTTTTCATCCTGGGGAACAATCCTTCCCGAAGGAAGGGTGGAAGGGATCTTATCGTAGCCATAGATTCTTCCGACTTCTTCAATGAGATCAATCTCACGGGTGATATCGGAGCGATGGGAAGGGACTTCCACATCGAGGATTTCATCGGATTTCTCAGAAACCGAAAATTCTAAACTTACCAGGATAGATTTCATCTGTCGGGCGGTCAGGTCGACACCTAAAATCTGTTGAGCCCGCTGAGTTCGAAGGGATAGCCGGGTTGGAGAGAAAGGAACAGGAAATTCATCGATAATTCCCGACGCAACCTCCCCTCCGGCTACTTCCTGAATAAGTTGCGTTGCCCGTTTGAGCGCAATGGGGGTTCCTAAGGGATCAACCCCCCTTTCAAATCGATAACTGGCCTCGGTACGTAATCCTAATTTTTTTGAAGTCCTGCGAATACTCTCGGGGGAGAAAAAAGCACTTTCCAAAAGAATCTGTCGGGTGGTATTCTCCACCTCCGTATTGAGCCCTCCCATGATCCCTGCAATGCCTATGGCCCTCTTCCCATCGGCAATCACCAGCATTTCAGGATCCAAAATCCGTTCGACTCCATCCAATGTTGTAAGTTTTTCATTTTCCCTGGCCTGTCGTACTACAATTCGGTGATTTTCCAATTTATCAAAATCAAAGGCGTGGAGCGGTTGACCCCATTCCATCATGACGTAGTTGGTCACGTCGACCACATTGTTAATGGACCGAATTCCCACCGCTTCTAATCGACTTTTTAACCAGGCCGGAGAGGGTTTTATCTCTACCTGACGAATTAAACTGGCGGTATAGCGGGGGCATAGGGAAGGAGCCTGGAGGGTTACAGAGGTAAACTGGGAAATAGGCGCACCCGGGGCCTGAAGGGTTATAGAAGGTTTTTTAAGCACGCCATTGGTTAAGGCGGCGACTTCCCGAGCTATCCCAATCAAACTGAGGCAATCCCCCCGATTGGGAGTGATGGCAATTTCTAAAATAATATCCTGGTGCTCCGACAAGACCTCCGATAACGGAACTCCTACCGGGGTCTGTTCAGGAAGAATCAGGATTCGATCGGCAATCTCACTCAGGCCTAGTTCCTTCTCGGAACAGATCATCCCCTGGGAGAGAACTCCCCGGATTTTGGAGGAAGTTATCCGGGTTCCATCGGCCAGTTCGGCTCCTTCCAGGGCCAGCGGGACCTTAGCTCCTACCACCACATTGGGAGCCCCACATACTACCGAAAATTCGTGTCCAGGACCCGCTTCTACCAGGCAAATGGATAATTTATCCGATTGGGGATGTTGTTGAATTTGTCGGATTCGACCTACCACGACCCCCTGGAAACCAGGAGATTGTCGAAGGATACTCTCCACCTGCAGGCCTGCTCTGGTCAAGCTCTCTGCGATCTCTTCCACCGATAAAGGGGAGTCTACATAATCTTTTAGCCAGCTATAACTTACTTTCATTTCTGGAGGCTGGAGACTTAATCTGTCTACCGGACAGGCCGGGGTGCATGCTTAGAGCCCGGAGACCGGGGTTGGAAAACCGGCCACAAACAAGTCTCCGGTCTCTGGTTCCCGGCTTAGAATTGTTTCAAGAATCTCAAATCACTTTCAAAAAACAATCGGATATCATCGATCCCATACTTTAACATGGCAATTCGCTCCACACCCATGCCAAAGGCAAATCCTGTATACTTTTCCGAATCATAATTCACGGCTTTAAAAACGGCTGGATCTACCATCCCACACCCCAGAATCTCTAACCAGCCGGTTTGGGAGCATACCCGACAGCCATTTCCCTTGCAGATCATACAAGAGATATCCACTTCTGCACTGGGCTCCGTGAAGGGGAAGAAACTGGCTCTAAAACGGAGCCGCGTTTCTTTACCAAACATCTTATGGACGAAGACTTCCAGGGTCCCTTTGAGATCCCCCAGGGTAACCTTCTCATCGACCAGAAGCCCCTCGACCTGATGGAACATGGGACTATGGGTGATATCCGAGTCGTGGCGATAGACCTTACCTGGCACGATGACCCGGATAGGGGGCTTATGGGCTTCCATAACCCGAACTTGAACCGGGGAAGTATGGGTTCTCAACACGATATCCTCGGAGATATAGAAAGTATCTTGCATATCCCTGGCCGGATGGTTCTTAGGCATGTTTAAAGCTTCAAAATTATAATAATCGTACTCAACCTCAGGGCCTTCTGCGATAGCGAAACCCATTCCCTGGAATATCTCCTTGATCTCGTCGGTTATCTGGGTAAGGGGATGCTTTCGACCATAAGGTGGCCGTCTTCCGGGTAGGGTAATATCTATCCGTTCCTGCTCCAAGGCCCGCAACTGAGCATTTTTCTTGATCTTAAGCTCCATCTTCTCATAAAGCTCGTTGAGCTCATCTTTGAGAAGATTCATCGCACTTCCTATCTGAGGTCTTTCCTCCGGGGACAGTTCTGAAAGTCGTTTAAGTAACCGGGTGACCGAACCCTGACGACCCAGGTATTTCGCCTTGATTTGAGACAATTCTATCTGGTTTTGAGCACTTTGGAACTCTTTTTGAGCCTCTGCCCTTATGGAGCTTATCTCGGTTAAAATCTCGTTGAGACTACTCACCCGATTAAAGGGGAAAGGCGAAGGGGAAAAGGTAAAGATTCTTTACCTTTTCCCCTTCGCCTTTCCCCTTCGTCTTTAAGAGGTAGGCTGAAGGGTATTTTTGGAGAGTTGGACCAAATCGGAAAAAGCCTGGGGATCCCGAACGGCCATATCGGCAAGGACTTTTCTATCCAGTTTTACCTGCGCAAGTTTAAGCCCATACATGAACTGGCTATAAGAAAGTCCATGTTCCCTTACTCCGGCATTAATACGGGTAATCCATAATTTTCTGAAATTTCTCTTCCGGGTCCTTCTATCTCGATAAGCATAGCGTAAAGACCTCATGACAGCTTCTTTGGCTGTCCTGAATAACCTGTGTCTACTCCCTACGAAGCCTTTAGCCAGCTTTAAAATCTTCTTCCTTCTTTTTAATCTTTTATTTCCACCTTTAACTCTAGACATGAATTTAAAACATAAAACGTAAAACGTAAAAAAGTAACCAACTCCCAAGAGGCCGCAAACTCTTTACGTTTTACGTTTTATGTTTTAGGCATAGGGTAGCAACCGTCTGACCTTTTTCAGATCTTCCGTTGAAACGAGGGTATTTTGTTTGAGTCTTCGCTTTCTCTTCCTGGATTTTTTAGTCAAAATATGGCTCCCGTAGGCCCGTTCTCTTTTGAACTTTCCGGAAGCTGTTTTTCTAAACCGTTTAGCAGCAGACCGTCTTGTTTTGATCTTCGGCATTTTTAAATAAAACACAGCAGGGGTTAAAAGTTAGAATCTTTAACTTAGGAACCCCTGGCTTCTGACTCCTGATTTACGTTTTAGCCTTTTGTTCCGTACCTTTAGCCTTTGGTACAAGGATCATACTCATGGTTTTTCCTTCGAGCTTAGGTTTTTGCTCGACCACTCCAAATTCTTTTATATCCTCAGCAATACGCTCCAGCATTTTCTGTCCAAGGTCGGCGTGCATCATTTCCCGGCCCCTGAATACCACCGAAACTTTAGCTTTATTACCTTCCTTGAGAAATCTGATCAGATGTTGAAGTTTGAATTGATAATCGTGTTCATCGGTCTTAGGCCGAATTTTGATTTCTTTTATGTGGATAACGACCTGTTTTTTCTTAGCTTCCTGCGCCTTTTTGCTTTGCTGGTACTTATATTTTCCATAATCCATGATGCGACATACAGGCGGGGTCGCACCAGGCGCTACTTCTACGAGATCCAGATCAACCTTTCGGGCCTCTTCCAAAGCCTTTTCTAAAGGCATAATCCCCAGTTGCTCGCCGTCTTGGTTAATAACCCTTACTTCTCGGGCTCGAATTTTTTCATTTACTCTGGCAACTTCCAGTATGTATTCCCCCGTAAGGTCAAACGATCTTGAGGATTAAAGATTTCTTCACTTTCTTTTCTCAAGGATCGTTCAACGCAACGCTCTTACCTGATCTTTAAAGGCTGCTCCTCCAGATCAGGAATTTTTTTACCGACTCAAAGGATAAGGACAAACAAATAAAATTAATGGTAGGCACGGATGGGATTGAACCATCGACCTCTACCGTGTCAAGGTAGCGCTCTCCCACTGAGCTACGTGCCTACTAAATAAAGGTTAAAAAGAGGAAAACTCCTCTCTTAACCTTTAAAAGAGTAACATTCTATCCAAAAGTTGTCAAGTGGAAAAGTTGGTAAAGTCACCGGAATCCTACCAAAACTTGATTACTTTAACTCCAGGCTTTTGCCCTCTACCACCCGCCGGGCCAGTGCAATGAAGTCATCCAGGGGCATGGCCTTGAGATCCTCTCCGGTACGCAGACGGACGGCAACGGCTTTGGCCTCCATTTCCTTATCCCCTACGATTAACATGTAAGGGATCTTCTGGAGTTGGGCATCTCGAATCTTTGCATTCATCCGCTCTGAACGGTCATCAACCTCAACCCGGAACTTCTCGGCCTGCAGGCGTGAGGCCACTTGAAAGGCATAATCCCGGTGACGATCTGAGATGGTAATAACTTTTATCTGAACCGGTGCCAGCCAAACCGGAAAGGCTCCGGCATATTGCTCGATCAGAATTGCAAAAAAGCGCTCCAGGGAACCCAGCGGAGCCCGATGCAACACGACGGGTCTTTGGGGTTTACTTTCGGAGTCCATATACTCCAGTTGAAAGCGCTCTGGCAGTTGGAAATCTACCTGAATCGTGGTACACTGCCATTTGCGACCTAATGCATCCCGAATCATAATGTCCAGAGCAGGTCCGTAAAACTTGGCTTCCCCTTCTGCGACAATATATTTCAGATGGCGCGAATCCAGCGCGTCTTTGATGGCCCGTTCGGCATTTTCCCACTGGGCATCATCACCCAAATACTTGGATTTGTTGCGGGGATCCCGGACCGAAACCCACATCTCAAACTCCTGAAATCCGAATACACCAAATTGATAAAGGGCCTGATCCAGCACATGGAGAAATTCATCCTTAACTTGATCGGGTCGGGCAAAAATATGGGAGTCATCCTGGGTAATCATGCGTACACGCAGAAGGCCCGTTAATTCACCAGATTGTTCACGACGATACACCGTGGCCGTTTCGGCAATCCGAATCGGTAGATCTTTATAGGAACGTAACTGGGACTTATACACCATCATATGCATGGGACAATTCATGGGTTTGACCAGGTATTCTACCCCCTCGATGTCCATGGGTGCATACATCTTATCACTGTACAAATCCCAGTGACCGCTGGTAATCCATAATTGTTTTTTGCCGATATGGGGAGAGTAAACATGTTGGTACCCTCGCTCGACCTGATTCTGATAGACAAATTCTTCGATCAACTTTCGAACCTGAGCCCCTTTGGGGAGCCATATGGGCAATCCCGATCCCACTTCTTCGGGTAAAATAAATAACTGCAATTCTTTTCCTAACCTACGATGATCCCGCTTTTTAGCCTCTTCCAACGTCCAGAGATACCTGTCCAGATCGGCTTTGGAGGCCCAGACGGTCCCATAGATCCTTGTCAGTTGTGGGTTTTTTTCATTACCTCGCCAATAGGCTCCGGCAATACTTAAGAGTTTAAAGGCATTTTCCGGAATCTGACCGGTATGACTCACATGGGGTCCCGCGCACAAGTCTGTAAAGTGATCGTGGGAATAAATGGAGACCGTTTCACTGGGTTTTGCATCTTCTTCCCCATGGGTACCCAACTCACCCCTGGCAATTCCTTCGATCAGCTCTAATTTGTATGGTTGATCCCGGAAATATTCCCGAGCTTCTTCAATGGACATCTCCCTATGGATAAAAGGATGGTTCCCACGAATAATTTCACGCATTCGTGCTTCGATCCGAGGGAGATCCTCCGGGGTAAGCGGGCGTGGCAGCTCAAAATCGTAGTAGAACCCATTTTCAATGGCTGGTCCGATTCCGATCTTCGTACCGGGAAATAAGTCCATGACCGCCTCGGCCATAATATGTGAGGTCGAATGGCGCAGCGGTTTCAGTTGATCTACCTTTTCCTTTTCATTGGCCATTGACTTTTTAATCAAAGCCCACCACAAAGGACACGAAGGAAGTAGAAGAGTATGGGAGTGTGGAAGTGGAGGATATGGAAGACCCCCATCCCCCCCCCACTTCCACACTCCCATACTTTTTACTTATTGTGCTCCGGGCCTTTATGATAAGCACTTACTTTTAACCTGGATTAAATCACCTTTTTCTCTCTCAGCAATCGGATCTTTTCCTCACTGTAACCTAACACCTGCTGTAGGATTTCTTCTGTATGTTGCCCCAACAGGGGAGGTGGTAACTCTATGGCTCCAGGAGTTTCGGATAATTTAATAGGAATCCCGGTCATTTTCACCTCTCCAACGGTCGGGTGTGGCAGGGAGACAATCATCTCCCGAGCCAGAACTTGCGGATCCTGACAGACTTCGGCTACATTTTTAATTCGACCGCAAGGGATTCCGGCGGCTTCCAGTTTAAGGATCCACTCCTGGACCCTTTTTCCTTTAAAAAGGGGATTGAGAATGGAATTAAGCTCTTTATGATTTTGAACCCGGTCTGCATTGCGTCGGAACCTGGGATCATCCCTTAAGTCCGGTCTTTCGATAACCTCACAAAACCTGGCCCATAACCCTTCTGTCCCAACGGCGATATTGATATACCCATCGGCCGCTTCATAAGTTTCATAAGGCACAATCGCAGGGTGCTCATTTCCCCTTCGCATGGGGGCTTTACCCGTAGCAAAGTAAATACCCGCCTGATGGCTGAGGAGGGCTACCTGACCGTCCAACATGGAAATATCTACTTTCTGACCCCTTCCCGTCCGCTCTCTAACCAACAAGGCAAGAAGAATCCCATGAAATGCCAGCATCCCCGAGACCATATCGGCTTGAGAAACTCCAACCTTCATGGGAGGTCCCTGAGGATCCCCCGTCAAACTCATAATCCCACCCTCCCCTTGAAGAACCAGATCGAATCCGGGCTTATCTTTACTCGGCCCGGTATGTCCAAATCCGGAAACCGAACAATAGATAATCCGGGGATTTAACTCACGAACCCTCTCATAACCGAATCCCAATTTATCCAGAACTCCAGGTCTAAAGTTTTCCAGCATCACATCGGATTTCTGAATAAGTTCCCTTAAAATTTGTTGCCCCTCTTTCTGTTTCAAGTCTAAGGTCAGGCTTTTCTTGTTCCGGTTTATACTCAGGAAGTAAGAACTCTCTCCTTGGATAAACGGAGGTCCCCAACCCCGGGTCACATCCCCTTCCTCAACGGATTCTATCTTGATAACTTCGGCACCCATATCTCCCAACATCATAGAGCAATAGGGACCTGCTAAAATTCTGGATAAATCTACTACACGAATATAGTCCAGGGGTTTCATGTAAGGAGAGTATGGGAGTATGGAAGTGGGGAAGTGAGGAAGTGGGGGTATGGGGGTGTGGGAGTGAGGAAGTGGGAAAGTAGGGGAATGACTATATCCCCATACTTCCTCACTTCCCCACTTCCATACTCCCATACTCTCATACCCCCATACCTTCATACTCCCATCTGTATTAAGTAGCCGCAACGGGCACGCCATATACGTATTCGTTCAACATTTTAAGCTCTTCCTCCTTCTCCATCTTATCCAGCCATAGAAGGTCCCTCAGCGAGATAACTCCGATTAACTTTCGATCCTGGGATACCACCGGAAGATGTCGGCAATTTAACTGCTTCATCTTCCGAATGCAGTTTTCGTAACTCTCGTTGGTATCAATAACGACCACATCGGTGGTCATGACATCCCCTACGGGAGTTGACTTGGGGTCCAGTTCTTTTACAACGACCCGGGTCATGAGATCCCGTTCGGAAAAGATGCCTAAGATGCGATCCCCCTCCACAACCGGTACCGCTCCTACCTGACAATCTGTCATGTAACGCGCAACCTCGAATACCGTTTGATCTTTAGCTACGGAACAGGGAACCTGATCTTTTATAATATCGCTGATGGTTTTCATAACGCACCCCCTAGGCCTATGGATAAAGCCTGTCTTCTTAAGGACAAAGAGGCCTTACCCCTCTATTTTCGAGAAAAGCCTTTTACCTGAGATTTCCCAGGTGTTAAAGTAAACTCTTCGGGGAGAAGAAGTTTTTAGCGTACATGCTTCCATTCTAAAATTATGGAGGAACGGCGCCGGGTTGTCAAGGGGAATTCGTGAGCCGGTTAATGGATACAGACCCCGGTGAAACTAAAAACTTGACAAGCCATGCGGGCCGTGGCATATGTAGTATCCAGGATGCCTACTTTCTTTTATAAAGCAACGGATACGTCAGGTAAAATTATCGATGGAACCATCGAAGCCAGGGATGAATCTGTCGTGGTAGATCGACTCCACGAGCAAGGATACTATCCCATCCAGATCGGTCTTCCCTCGGCGACGCGAGAGGATTTCCCCTCTGAGGGGAGAATAAGGTCTCTTCTGGGTCGGATTGGTGGAAAGGATGTTTTAAACTTTACCCAACAACTGGCTATTCTTCTGGAAGCTGCAGTACCTTTGGATGTCAGCCTGAGCACCCTGGTCGAATTGAGCCGAAAGGGAAAATTCCAAAATCTGGTTCGAAAAATCCTGGAGGATGTCCACACAGGGGTTACTTTCTCGGACAGTCTGGCCAAACACCCCTCTGTCTTCTCCAAGATGTATGTCCGGATGGTGAGATCCGGAGAAGCCGGCGGAAATTTAAGTACGGTCCTCTCTTACCTTGCAGAATTCCTGGAAAGATCCCAAAGACTTCGGGAAGAGATCATTTCTGCCCTGATTTATCCCATTCTGATTACCCTGGTCAGCCTTGGAGCTATTGGAATCTTGATTACGACGGTGGTTCCACGATTTGCTACGATTTTTGAGAATATGGGTCAACAAATGCCCGTGACTTTATCCGTATTGATTTTATTGAGTGAGGGCATCAAAAGTTACTGGTGGGCGGGATTGGGAACCCTCTTGGCGGGTATTCTGCTTTACCGACATTTTATAAAAGATCCTGAAATCCAATTAATACTGGATAGCTGGAAATTAAAAATCCCCCTGGTAAAAAATTTCGTTCAAGGTAAAGAAGTAGCCAGGTTTTCCCGAACTTTAGGAACCTTGATGGCCGGAGGGGTTCCTTTATTATCGGCCCTTCAAATCGTTCGAGAAGTCGTCGAGAATACCTATATAGCTTCTCAAGTCCGCGGCATCAGCGAAAGAATCACAGAAGGCCAAAACATCTCCCGTCCCCTGGGGGAAAGTCAGGTTTTTCCTCCTATGGCCGTACGCATGCTGGCCGTGGGAGAAGAGGTCGGAAAATTGGTGGAGATGCTCTTTAAAATTGCAGATATTTACGACGAGGAGGTCCGTAGAACCCTTAACCGCTTCATTCGACTCATCGAACCCTTGATCATCGTCATTATGGGACTGATTGTGGGCTTGCTGGTCTACTCCATTGCAACGTCGATTTTTAGTATCAGCAATATACCCTTTTAGAAACTATCTCAAAACCTTGAACAGATCTAACGGTACCGGGCAAAAAGAATTAATTAACAGATTTATGGGTCTTGAAGGGAGTGTCCGGTATTTAAAAAAAAATAAAGGTTTCTCCCTTATTGAGATGGTCATAGTTTTGGTCATTGCCTCTTTCATCCTGGCTACGGTGACTCCCTCTCTTTTTAAGAGTCTTGCCAACCTGGAACAGAGGACGGCCATTAATAAACTCACTACCACGTTACGCTATGCAAGAAGCCAGGCGGTAACCATGAAACAACCCTATCAGGTGTACTTAGATCTGACGAGTTATAGTTACTGGCTGGCTCCTGTAGAGGGTCCGGATCCTGCCTCTTCTTCTAATCCTGCTAAGGAAATTGAGGTGCCTGCTACCGCAACCCCTCTGGAAGCCCAGCTTAAAATCGAGAAGGTCTTGCTGGGTCCTAAGAAAGAGATTACGTCGGGTACGGCAGCCATTGTGTTCTATCCTCGTGGAGACTCCTCCGGGGGAGAGATCATTCTTAAAGATAGTTATAATATTCTCCATACCATCGTGGTCGATCCCCTGACCGGGAAGGTAAAACTGAAAAAATGAGTTTTTTGGTCCGTGGTTTGTGGCTTATCACCTGCCATTCAAAATACCCAATTCATCGTCTTTGGCTTTTAAGGGAAGGAAAAAAAACAACGGCTAAGGAGCCATGGACGCCGGAGGGGGGGTTTACCCTCCTGGAAATTATCATCGCGCTGACCATACTCAGTATCGGTCTGATTTCGGCCATCGAAGTCTTTTCCCACGACTTGAGATTGGTTCTCTCTTCCAAGGAATATACCCAGGCTTTGACCCATGCTCAAGAGTTGATAGAAGAATTGGATCTCAATCCCCTGACGGAAGGCACGGAGGCCGGGGAATTTTCCGATGGCTACAGGTGGCAAAGAACGGTTACGCCCTATTCTCTGGACAAGGAGGAGTCCTCTTCTCCGGTTAGAATGTTTGAGGTGAAAGTCACCGTCTCCTGGTCTTCTGGGAATAAGACGCGGGACGTAGAATTGACTACCTTACGAACCGTTTTGACAAAAAATGAGACGAAAGGTGAAAAAAAATAAAAAGCAACAGATAACCCCAGGGGCCCGAACAAAAAATGAAAGTCTCAAAGAGGCAACAGCCATGGCCCCGATCCCTGCGCTTTTCCCTTCTGAGAAGGGATTCACTTTGCTGGAAATTCTGATTGCCATTTCTATCCTCAGCCTTATTACGGCTATTATAGCCAGTAGCCTCCATATAGGAATCCTTTCCTGGGAGCGAGGGGAGGGAGCGACGGAACGGTATCAGCAGATTCGGATTCTGACCGATGAGATGGTCCAGCAACTTAAATCGCTTTATCCTTACAAATTTCAAAAGGCGGGTAATACAAAACCTCATTTGATCTTCTACGGCGAGGAACATAGCCTGGGTTTCACGACAACCCTCGTCCAAGGCTCCAAAGGAGAGCGGGGAGGAGGCCTCATGTTTGTCTACTATGATCTGGATAACGAAAGGGGATTGATAAAAAGAGAGAAAATCGTATTTACCGGGGATATTTCAATCAAAGATTTAGGAGATCCCATCGAATTGGACCCCGAGGTTTCTGAGCTCAGGTTTGAGTACTATGAAAAGAACAAAAGAGATCCCCAATCCGGACGCTGGGTTAATAGTTGGGATGGAAAGTCCAAGAACCAGTTACCCAAAGCGATTCGTGTCACCCTGGGCTTCCCTCGTAAAGGAAAAGCCGGCTCTTCAAACGCATCCCTGGAGGAAATCACCTTTACCGTTCCTATCCTTATCGAGCCTAAACCCGACCCGTTTTCTGTAAATCCAACCCTTCTTCAACCGAATCTTACCGGTCCCAACGCCAACCCCCTCCTGGTTACTCCGCCTCAGTCTAACATTACCGGTCCTAATGCCAATCCCCTTCTGGTCGGCCCGCCTAATTCACCCCTGGAATTTGAAGGTCAGGAGAAATAAATCAAGATTTTAGGAAATCCAGTAACGCCCCATGAAACTTCTCCGGGGCCTCCAGATGGGGGATATGGCCTACATTCTCCAATTCCACCAGCTTACAATGGGGAATATCCCTGGCAGCGGCCTTTCCTAACTCAGGATATTGTCCCAGGGTTTTCAATACCTCCTCTGGAACAGAACCGCGTCCCAGGGTCGTACGATCCGCCAGACCGATAACTAACAGAGTTGGCGGTTCAATTAAACCAAATTCATGCCGAACCGGTTGCTGGTAAATCATCTGATAGGTTAAGGCCGAAGACTTCGCCCAGCGGGGATATTCTCCACTCAACAGGATGCGGGTACGTACTTCCACATAGGGTTCGTAGATTTCCGGTTTCCACTCTACCACATAATGTTTAAAAAAAGCCCGTATTTTCTCCGGCGTCTGGGTCATCTCATTTTCAATCAGCTTTTCCAAAGACAGAGGGGGAACTTTAAACCGATAATCTTCCAACCCTATGGGGTTTTCCAATATCAGATGGGTAGTCCGTTGGGGATAGTTGCGGGCAAAGCGTACCGCCAGCATTCCACCCATGGAATGCCCCACCACAGCAACTTTTTCAACTTTGAGATGGTCCAGCAATTGGGCCGTGTTGGCAGCTAAAAGATCAAAGCTGTAATGAATATCGGGCTTGGCTGATTTTCCAAAACCGATCTGATCCGGGACAATGACCCTATACCCGGCCTTCGATAAGACCTGGATCGTATTCTCCCAGTAACTTCCGTAGAAATTCTTTCCATGTAAAAGCACAACAGCCCGTCCATTACCCGTACCGGAGGGCTGTACCTCCATATAAGCCATTCGGAGAGGTTGCCCTTCAATCTCCAGGGAGAGATAATGTACGGGATAAGGATAGGGAAGGGACTCCAACGCAATACCAAGGGCCGTAGTATAATTGGGGAACTTTCCTTCCCCGGTCTCGACTCCGGTCGTAGAGGATAAACGGTTACCCAGCAGAAGAACCCCTAACAGACCTATAAGGGCTAAATTTCCCGTGGGTCTCCTTTTTCGCCTGTGGAGGCGCCCATCAAACAAAAAAGACCCGGAAAGAGTAAGGATTAGTTTTTGAAGAAATCTATGTGGCATAGGATAACTCCCTCATTTTAGGTTAAAGTTGAAGGGTGACGGTCAACCAGAATTACCTCTATGTAATTATGCAACCTTTTCCCGGTGAAAAGGTAGAAGAAATTAAACCCTTCGAAGCCACAGGTTTCATTTTGCTTACGCTTCCTTATCTCCACTTCTTCCTTTTTCTTCCTTGACTTTCGCCTTTTATTTGCTATATTGAAAGAAAAATAAAATCTATCCGGTAACTAAAGCCGGGTGGTATTTTAAGCAGCACTTAGAATGAGGGAGCGTACAGGTATGAAGAATCAATTTATCATAGACGGTGACATATTGGATCAGTCTTTTCGTAAATTAAAAAGCGAGATCAAAAGGTTAAGGGAGCTTCAAGCGCCTGTTCCCCAAAAGGGGGATACCATTTTAAAAATAACTTACATCGGTAACGCCAGGAAAAAGGGAATTTCCTTGAGGCAACTTGCCGAATCGATTGTCAAGGTTTTGAGGGGTTCTGCTTTTAATTCACGCAATCCGATTTGTGAACAACAAATTGTTCGAAAGATCGACCCCCAAAATCCCCGGACGATCATTGAGGTAGAAGTTGTGTAGTCGGATTGGATTTTTTCGTTGACGTTTTAGAAAATTATCGCTTATGGTTATAAGGACTGAAAAAATTTTGTAGAGGTAGAAGATGCGGCTAATTTTGGTCCGGCACGGAGAAACCTTATGGAATGAAACCCAGCGCTGTCAAGGCTTCAGCGATATTGAGCTCAGTCCGAGAGGTCGGGAACAGGCCCAACTTTTGGCTTTGACTTTAAAACAGGAACCTGTCCAGGCCATTTATTCAAGCCCTTTGAAACGGGCTTACGAGACGGCCCAAATCATTGCCAGGATGTTACAGGCAACATCCTCACGAACTTTATCTGTGCAGGCAGACGACCAGCTCAAAGAGCTCAATCAGGGTCAGTTAGAGGGATTGACCGCCCAGGAACTTCTGACCCACTATCCCGATCTTATGCGGGAATGGGCTCATCGACCCGCCACCCTGGTGTTACCGGGAGGAGAGTCTTTGGTACAGCTTCAGGAGCGTGCCTGGCAGGCTGTTGAGCGCATTTACAAAGCCCATGCAGGCCAAACCGTGGTGGTGGTGGCCCATAAGTTTACAAATTTAACCATCATTTGTAAGGCTATTGAGTTGGAATTATCCAATTTCAGAAAACTCGGACAAAATTTAGCCGCCAAAACGATCCTCGAATTCGGCGAAAAGGGCCCGGTACTGACCTGTTTAAATGATACGCATCATCTTAACATAGGTGAAAGGGAAAAGACCAAGGGGGAAAGTTAATGTTTCCTTTTCTCTTTTCCTTTTCGTCTTTCATTGTCTGGTGGTATGGACATTACGAATCCGGAGATCGAAAAATATCTAACAGATCTTATCCCGGATCGGGATGAGGTATTACTGGAAATGGAAAAAATAGGATATACGCGGGGGTTTCCCATTGTAGGTCCTCTGGTAGGTCGGTTATTATATCAAATGGTCAGACTCACCGGGGCCAGGAAAATTTTTGAAATGGGTTCCGGGTTCGGTTATTCGGCCTATTGGATGGCTAAAGCCATGAATCATAGGGGAGATGGGTCCTCCGGGGGTAAAATTATTTGCACCGATGGAAAGGCAGAAAATGCCAAACAGGCTATGGAATTTTTTAAGCGAGGAGGGATCGCCGAATATATAGATTTTAGAGTAGGCGATGCCATAGCTATCCTGGAGGCTACCCAGGATACCTTTGATTTGATTTTTAATGATATTGATAAAGAAAGCTATCCTTTGGCTTTTGAGAAGGCCATGAAAAAGTTACGAACCGGGGGGCTCCTGATCACCGACAATGTTCTTTGGTACGGTCGTGTGCTCGATCCTAAAGCGCCGGATGCCAGTACCCGGGGCGTTCAGGAATATAACCGGCTCATCTACCGTTCCGAGGCCCTTATTTCTAATATTATTCCCATTCGGGATGGGGTAGCCATTAGTTTGAAAATACGTTAAACAGGTCCAAAGTTCCAGGTTAAATGAGTTTGGGATTTCAGCCTCTGGACTCTGGACTTCGGACTTTGGGCTTTGGACTTTTTATGATCCAAGATCTACTGAAAAGTCTCGTTCTTAAACAGGATCTCAGCCAACACGATGCGGAAACGGCCATGCGACAGATTATGGCTGGAGAGTTAACTCCTTCCCAAACTGCGGGTTTTCTGGTTGCCCTGACCATGAAGGGGGAAACGGTCGAGGAAATCACCGGTATGACCAAAGTTATGCGGGAATTCAGTGAGAAAGTTCAGGTAGAAGGAGCGGTTCTGGACGTCTGTGGTACCGGAGGAAGTGGTCTTCCCAGGTTTAATGTGTCAACAACCAGTGCTTTTATCCTGGCCGCCGGGGGGGTTAAAGTTGCCAAGCATGGTAACCGGGGAGCAGGGGGAAGATGTGGCAGCTTAGATGTGGTCGAAGGTCTCGGGGCTCAAATCAATTTGGGACCGTCTCAAGTTGAAAAGTGCCTTCAGCAAACCAACCTGGGATTTATCTCGGCTCCACTCTTTCATCCGGCCATGAAAAATGTGGTTCCGGTGCGAAAAGAGCTGGGAATCCGAACCATATTTAACATCCTGGGACCTTTAACAAATCCTGCCGGAGCCCAATATCAGGTCCTGGGGGTCTCTAATCCTCATGTCGCTACCAAAATGTTAGAAGTATTAAGGAAGTTGGGGAGTCAACGGGTGATGGTGGTTCATGGTGAAGATGGGTTAGATGAAATAACCCTAACAGGTAAAACCCTGGTGTGGGAATTACATCAGGGCGAGATTCACAGCTATAGCCTGCAGCCAGAGGATTTTAACATACCCCGTTGTACTTTTGATGAAATAGCCGGTGGAGACGTTCATCAAAATGTCCTCATCGTTCGGGGGATTTTAGAAGGGGCTTATCTAGGCCCTAAACGAGATCTCGTCTTACTCAATGCAGCAGCCGGATTTCTGGTTTATGGAGTCGTCCAAAATCTTAAAGAGGGGTTGGGGCTGGCCCGGGATATCTTAGAAAGTGGTAAGGCACGGGCTAAATTAGAAGCTTACATTGAAGCCAGTCGGAATTGTTAACCAAACAAAAGGGATAAAGGCATAGGGCAAAGGGAGGGTTTCCCCGGCCTTTCCATTTTTTCACCTTACGGGTATGGTTCAAATCAAAATCTGCGGAATCCGAGACCTGGAGACGGCCGGTTTTTGTATTGAGCAGGGAGTAAATTTTCTGGGGTTGGTTTTTTATCCACCCAGCAAGCGTTATATAAATCCCATCGTCGCTCGGGATATTGTCCGGACTTTCCGGGATCAGGTTAAATTTGTGGGTGTGTTCCTGGACTCCCCTCAGGAAGAGGTTAATCGGATTGCAGAGCAGGTAGAACTGGATTATGTTCAGCTTCATGGCAAGGAAAGCCCAGAGTATTGCTGCGAAATCCTCCGACCGGTTATTAAAACCTTTGGAGTGGGTCCCGGGTTTGACTCTACAAAGTTAACATTATATCAACAAAACGTCCCCTACTATCTCTTCGATAACATCCAAGGGGGAAGTGGACAGATTTTTGATTGGACCCGGTTACAAAGGATTACCCGGGAAGTGAAGTTAACTTTTAAAAAACCATTTTTCTTGGCGGGAGGATTAACCCCGGAGAATGTCAGTAAAGCTATTCAAGAGACTTCTCCCATGGCTGTTGATGTAAGTTCTGGTGTTGAAACCGAGGGTCGAAAGGATCCAGCAAAGATTAAGAAATTTGTTGAAAGGGTTCGTGGTTGGGAGTCCGCAGTTCTTAACGGACGGCAGATCACAAACCCTGCAGGATAGATGAAAAGCATAGCTGTTCAAGTTACAAATTATCAAGCTCTACCGGATGAACGGGGTCATTTTGGTATTTATGGAGGGCGTTATGTACCGGAGATGCTTTTTCCTGCCCTGGAAGAATTAGAAGCGGCTTATTTAGAGGCCAAAAAGGATCCGGCGTTTCATAAAGAGCTAAACGATCTTTACACCCATTATTCAGGACGTCCCACGCCGCTTTATTTTTGTTCCAATCTTTCCCGACAACTCCAGGGAGCAAAAATTTATGTAAAAAATGAAGGCCTTAATCATACCGGAGCCCATAAGATCAATCACTGTCTGGGACAGGCTTTATTGGCAAAACGGATGGGCAAGCGAAGGATTATTGCAGAGACAGGGGCCGGGCAGCATGGTCTTGCATCGGCTACGGTTGCGGCCAAGTTTGGGTTTCAATGTGTGATTTATATGGGTGAGGTAGATGTAGCCCGGCAACGTCCCAATGTATTTTGGATGGAGAGGTTAGGTGCCGAGGTTCGACCGGTTACCTTTGGGAACAAAACCCTTACCGATGCGGTAAATGCGGCCCTTAAAGATTGGATTGAGAATGTCCGGGATACCTATTACCTTCTGGGTAGTGCCGTAGGCCCCCATCCTTATCCGACCATCGTCCGGGATTTTCAATCGGTGGTGGGTCGTGAAGTGAGAAAACAGCTCCAGGAACAAGAAGGGCGACTTCCGGATTATATTATTGCCTGCGTCGGCGGAGGAAGTAATGCTATGGGAATTTTTTATGAATTTTTAAATGAGGAAAAGGTCCACCTGATCGGCGTTGAAGCAGGTGGCCGGGGGATTCGGCCGGGGGAGCATGCGGCCCGCTTTCAAGGAGGCCGATTGGGGGTTGTGGAAGGATTTAAATCCTTTTTCCTTCAAGATGAAGACGGTCAGATTATGAAAACCCATAGCGTTTCTGCCGGACTGGATTATGCAGGCGTAGGACCCGAGATCAGCTACCTGTGGGAATCCGGACGGGTTCAGGCTTCCTATGCCACCGATGAAGAAGCCTTAGAGGCTCTTCAGGTCTTAATCCGAACCGAAGGGATTATTCCGGCATTGGAATCGGCCCACGCCGTAGCAGAGGCCATTAAACTGGCTCCGAAACTGGATCGGGATAAAATCATCGTCGTCAATCTCTCCGGACGTGGAGATAAAGATATCTTTATCATTGCCGAAGCCTTAAAGGATATCAAATGGCAGGAGTTTTTGAAAAGTAAAGTTAACCACCCAGAACACGTAACGTAAAATGAGTTATCTGTTGTTCGTTGTTTTTGGATGGAAAGTAACGGTGAAAGGTCTTTGCGGGTAAAGATTCAAAGGATGACTTCAGACTTTACAACGGACAACAGGCAACGGACAAAATGAGGAAACTTTTACAGACCCTTGAAACCCTCCGGCAGAAACGTAAATTGGGGCTTATGACCCATGTGGTAGTGGGATATCCAAGGCTTGAGGAGACGATTCGCCTGGTTAAAGCCATGGAGGAAACGGGCGCAGATCTGATCGAGCTTCAGATGCCTTTTTCAGATCCGGTTGCGGACGGACCTACTATTTTGATAGCGAACAAGGTTTCCTTAGACCAAGGAACGAAAATGCGAGATTGTCTGCGGGTGATGTCCCAATTGTCCGGTGAGATGGAGGCTCCCCTGCTTTTCATGGGATATTATAATCTGATATTTAATTATGGCGTTGAAAAGTTCTGTCAGGATGCGGCCAAAGCCGGGGCTCAGGGTTTAATCGTACCGGATATTCCCCCGGATGAGGAGTCGGAAGAACATTATTACGAAGCCTGTAACCAATACGGCCTGGCCCCAATTATCGTGGTCTCTCCGGCCAGTACAGAGAAACGGCTTAAGATGCTGGCCAACTATGCCAGGGGATTTGTTTATGCTGTATCTCGTTATGGAATCACAGGAGCAAGAGCCGAACTGGCCCCAGAATTGATGGATTACCTGAAACGAGTCAGGCAGTTGATCCACCTCCCTTTAGCCGTAGGATTCGGGATTTCCAAGAAAGAGCATATACAGGCCCTGGCCCCCCATGCCGAGATTGCAGTGGTCGGGAGTGCCTTGATTAATTTGTATAATCAATTGCCTGAAGGGGAGAAAATCGAGGGTATAAAAAAATTTATCCGGGAATTAAAAAATTAGGAAAGTGAGCTCCGGACGGTAGAGGAACCCAAGGATTTCCTTTACGGTCTACCATCCATGTCGACTGTAAATGACCGTTCCATCTATTCTACATAAAATTGTTACCTATAAAAAGAGGGAATTAGAACAAAGGAAAAAGGAAGTTCCCCTGGCCCATCTTAAAGAGCTGGCCAGGGCCGTTGATAAAAGTTCTAATTTTAGAGCGGCTCTTCGACCTTCGGCCCATATTCATTTAATTGCCGAGGTTAAGAAAGCTTCCCCTTCCCAGGGGATCATTCGGGCTGATTTTAATCCCATTGAGATTGCTAAACTTTATGAAGAAAGTGGGGCCGATGCCATCTCCGTCTTGACAGACCGGCATTTTTTCCAAGGAGACCTGGAATACCTTAAACAGATCCACGAAACCGTTCATCTTCCCCTCCTCCGTAAGGACTTCATCTTCGATAGTTATCAGATTTATGAAGCGAAGGCCTTTGGAGCCAGTGCCATTTTGCTTATTGTGGCCCTGTTGGAAGATAATCAATTAAAGGATTTTCTGGCTTTGGCCGGAGACCTTGCCCTGGATTGTCTGGTTGAAATCCATACCCGAGCGGAGCTGGACCGGGTACTTCCTCTGGAAGCTCCTATCCTTGGAATCAATAACCGGGATCTCAACACCTTTTATACGGATTTGGCAACAACCTTTACCCTTCTACCCCATATTCCTCAAGATCGCATCATCGTAAGTGAAAGTGGAATTCACCGTCGGGAGGATGTTTTGGCTTTGAAGGCGGCGGGGGTCCATGGGATTCTGGTGGGAGAAAGTTTGATGAAAAGTCCAGATATCCGAGCCAAAATTAAAGAGCTATGTCCATGATCGGTCAGGTAGGGCCGGCCGCCGACACGCCGTTATTTCTATAACTCCAGACATCGGATAATGGGTAAATCAGAAAAGATACCGGCTATACAAAATAAAAATCAGAATACCGGCCAGTGTGGAAAGTAGCGTAACCGGAAAGCCCACTCTGAAATATTCCCAAAAGCCGATAGGGGCAACGTTTTTAGAAAGTTCGAGCACGATCATATTGGCCACAGATCCGACAATGGTTAGATTTCCGGCAAATGTACTGCTCATGGCTAAAACCAGCCACATGAGTTGAGGATTCATAAACTTACCGATCCAATCTTTAGCCAGCATAACGAAGGGGACGTTGGAAACCAGGTTGGATAAAAGTATAGAAAAAAAACTGAAGCTGATGATCTGCCAGGTCGAGGAAGTTCCAAAGAGGGGACGAATCTTTTCATGAATTATCTCCACAAGGCCAACTTTATTGACCCCTTCCACCACCACGAACAGCCCGGAAAAGAATAAAAGAAGAACCCAATCCACCTGTCTAAAAGCCAGAGTGGGACGTTTATTCGCTAAAATGATGATGGCAACCCCTCCTACAATGGCTACCAGGGGAAGCTCAAAGCCAGCCAGAAATCCAACCAATACCAATGTAGAAACCAGCAGGGATTTAGCCAAAAGTCTTGGACTCACCCGAGGGGAAATTAAATGCAATTCCTCGAAGGCATCCCATCGAATTTCCTTTCTGAACATAAAGGCGATAACCAAAACGTTAATTAAAAGGCTTATGAGCCCTACAGGCAGCATGTAAAGAATAAACTTTCCATAATGCCAGCCTGAAAAGACTCCGATGAGCATATTTTGAGGATTTCCCGTAAGGGTCATCACACTTCCAATATTGGCCGAGGTGGCCAGAGCAATTAAAAAAGGGACCGGATTAAGCCGGGCAATCAAAGTGATGGTTAAAAGAAGGGGGGTCAACATGATACAGATGGTATCATTAACAAACAGGGCTGACAGAATTCCGGAAAGGAACACCAGGGAGATTAACAGGTGAAAAGGGCTCTTAGCGTGGCTTAAAAGCCAATAGGAGAGAAATCGGAAAAACCCGGCCATACGAAGGTAAGCAATGAGGATCATCATCCCCAGTAGCAGCGTAATGGTATTAAAGTCGATGGAGCGATAGGCTTCTTCCAGCGTCATGACCTTCAAGAGAACCATCAGAACAGCACCTAATAAGGCTCCAGCCGGACGATCCAGCTTAATTCCGGGGACTTCTCGGGTCGAGATGAGAACGTAAGTCAGAATAAAAACAAAAAGAGCTTTAAAAACAGTCATGTAGAACGTTGAAGAAATCTTTTTACTACGGTCATCAACTCTTCTGCCTTGAAAGGCTTATTCAGATATTCAATGGACTTAAAGACAGAGGCAGAATTCGGTTTCTCGGTATCAACCCGAGGTCTCATAATGATGGCCGGAAGATTTTGGACCCGTCTTCTTACCCTCCGTTTTTTTATTTCTTCCAGCTCCAGTAAATTTCCATCCAGAATAATAAGATCGATTCGTTTTTCCTTAATTACCTTAATACCTTCAGAACCGTTGGATGCGGTTAAGGCCTGATATCCCTCCCGCTCTAAAAGCTTGGATATTCCGGAGAGAATCATCAGATCACTATCTATGATAAGAATGGTTTCTTTGCCCATAGATTTATGAAAACCCCTTACAAAGGAATGGGTCTAAGGATATCTAGCTTAATGAGAAGGATAATAATGAGCATATATAAAATGGAACAGATCAAAGAGGTCCAGATTTCTTTAGAAGAGAGTCTCTTCGACTGTGCCCGCTTCGTACCGTAATACATTAACCACAGACCTAAGAAATTTGTGGCCCAGTAGGCCACCAGAAAAGCCGGTAAAAACATCGTTGGGAAGAATACTTTCACGATACTGGCAACGAACCAGGCAATAGGGATATTTACAAAGGCATCGTTCCACCAGGAAAGGGGAGAAAGTAACCATCCGAGAAAAGCAATGATCCCTCCTTCCAATACCTTCTTTTTGTTTAGATTTCTGTTCATAGATCCATCTTTATAGAATATGACAAACATATGCAACGTATGTTCTCACCTGAAATTACTTTTTCTTTCCAGATGATTTTTCTAATAAAATAACTCTACGGTAGCTTTATTTAACTTATTACAAAGGCTATTCACTCCGCTACCGGGCAATAAGATATTAAGGGTTAAAATCCCGTAAGAACAGCTTGTTGACAGCCACAAAGTCCTAAAAATCCTTAAAACCCTGTAAGGGTACCCTGTTTTATAAGGCCCTTTTCGACAGGCCTGTCCTGGGTTTTATCCAGGGATTCAGGACAGGTTCTGACAGTTAGAGAATAAGCGCAAGGCCCGCGTCTCTCCGAATCTGTCTAACTTAATACCCTGGCTCTACAGAGGGAAAGTTAAGACTTTAATCCTGTCGGGATGACGTAGCTACCTTTAGGGAGTCATTGAAATTCGGTCACATTGACCGGGTATTTAAAAGTCTTTTATAAAACCCTGCCACATTGGCTGGGATGGTTTCTATTCTTCTACTTTCTAATTTCTAAGACCCTTGTAAAAGCTTGATTTTAATCCTCCAACTTTTAGTCTGTATTAAAAAATTAGCAATAAAATTAACTAGTATCTATTTGGAAGGAAGCCTATTTTATTTTAGAACAGCTCAATTCTATTTTTCAAATAAAGAAAAATCTCCTGAAAGGGTGATTTTTTGTTTAAATGAAAAGGAGGAGCCCATGGTTAAAAAATTATTGACCCTTATTTTAGTGTTAACCTTCCTTTCTGTAGGAATCAGCTATGCTGCAGAAGAGCAACCGGGTATGTCCCAACCTTCAACTTCAGAAACAAAACCTTCGACTTCTGAGAAAAAAGCCCCTTCCAAATCTCGAAGAGCTCCCGGGACTCGAGTTTACGGAATGGTTAAAGAAATGACGGATAATACCCTTAAACTGACTTTAGAAAAAGGGACATCCAGTACGACTCCGGAGGAGATATCTGTAGTTGTTAATGATAAGACCAAGATTCGGGGAGGTAGAGAGGTAAAAACCACGGCAGATATTAAATCTGGTGAGCACGTCATGGTATGGTACCGGGAGGAAGGTGGCCAAAAAGTTGCCACTTCGGTGAGGATTCTTCAGGCTAAGAGAATGAAAGCGAAGGAAGGAGAAAGTATGAAAGGAGGAGAACCTAAAAAAGAGGAATCTTCTACGGGAACAGAAACCGGAACGGAGCAGAATCGCTAATCCGGAGGTATTTTGAAGGAATTTCCAAATGCCGGATGGCCGGGTAGTTCCTGGAGTCGTAGGGCGAAACCATATTTCGCCCTACATGACGTAACGTATTGATGCGTGCTCTGATTTTTCATCTATCCTATCTTGCGAGAAAGTTGTTGACTTACCTTCCCGATTCTTATATTTAATAATCCGGTCCTTTTCACCGCTTGAAAGATTTCAATTAAATTTTTTCATAACCTTACCTTAAGGAGGTATAGTCATGGAGCTGATTAATCCAATCGCTCAACGCTGGCGTCGGGAGGCAACGTTAGATCCTGAAGGATTCTGGGCCCGGGCAGCTGAGCAACTACCCTGGTTTCGCAAGTGGGACCGGGTCTTTGAGTGGAATTTTCCTACCTTTCGCTGGTTCTTGGGTGCCCAGACCAATTTAGCTTACAATTGTTTAGATTACCATATCAACCGGGGTTGGGGGGGACACACGGCCCTGATTTATATCAACGAGCGGGGGGAGCGTCGTCTTTTTACCTACGCCCAACTCCGCCATGAAGTCGAACGTATCGCCGCGGCCCTCAGGGGCATGGGGATTCAGAAGGGGGATCGCATTACCATTTACATGCCCCTCTGTCCCGAAGCGGTTATGCTTATGTTGGCCACAGTCCGAATCGGTGCCATTCACTCTGTGGTTTTTGCGGGTTTTGGGGCCGGAGCCTTGATAGATCGTATTCAAGCCAGTGGTTCACGGTTGGTTTTTACGGCGGATGTTACCTTCCGTAAGGGAAAGGATGTTCACCTTAAGGAGATTGTAGACTCGGCCCTCGAAACGGCCGGTCATAGTGTTACGCAGGTCATCGTTCTGCATCGAACCCGAGACGATATCCCCATGACCCCCGGACGTGATATTTTTTGGTCAGAGTTTCTGGCACGGGCTGCCGATCAATCGGGAGGGTATATTTCCATGGAGGCCAATGAACCGGCTTATATCCTGGCTACTTCGGGGACTACGGCAAAGCCGAAACTGGCCGTCCATACCCATGGAGGCTATTCGGTAGGTATTTACAGCATGGGCCGCTGGTGTTTTAATATGAGACCCACCGATGTGTGGTGGTCTACCTCGGATATTGGCTGGGTTGTTGGCCATAGCTATATTGTATATGCGCCTCTGTTGATCGGTTGCACCACCCTGGCTTATGAAGGGGCTTTGGATCATCCGGGTCCGGAAACACCCTGGCAGATCATAGAGGAATTTGGAGTAACCGGTATTTTCACTTCCCCCACCGCCGTTCGGCTTTTGATGCGCTATGGCGAAGGCCCCTCTCGTAAATCCGATCTTTCCTCCCTGGAACGTATATTTTGTGCCGGTGAGGTATTGAACGCTCCGGCCTGGGAATGGCTACAAAAACAAGTCCTCAACGACCGAATCCCGGTCATAGATCACTGGTGGCAGACAGAAACCGGCGGACCGGTCATCGGTAATCCCTATGGGCTTACCCTGGTTCCCATCAAACCCGGATCGGCAGGCATTCCATTACCCGGAATGGAAATAGCCGTCATGACCCCGGAGGGGGAGCTATGTGCTCCCGGGGAAAAAGGTATTCTGGTTATTCAACGACCTTTCCCGAGTTTAACTCCGGCCCTCTGGGGAGAGCCCGAGCGCTACGGTCGAGATTATTGGAAACGGATACCGAATAAAAATGTTTACTTTACCGGGGATTCGGCTCATCTCGACGAAGATGGTTATGTCTGGTTTGCCGGACGGGCCGACGAAGTGATCAAGATCGCCGCCCATCGCATAGGTACCATTGAGGTTGAAAGTGCGATTCTGAAGCACCCTGCCGTCACCGAAGCCGGTGTAACCGGTCGACCGGATCCGGTTCGTGGAGAAGTCATCTCAGCCTTTGTAGTCCTTAAGCACGGCTATGAACCTTCCCCCCAACTCCGCCAGGAGGTTTTAGAAACCATCCGAAGGGAATTGGGTCCGGTTGCCGTTGTAGGGGATCTCAATTTTGTTAACATGCTACCCAAAACCCGTAGCGGCAAAATTATGCGCCGGGTGCTCAAGGCAGTGGTCCTGGATAAGGAGCCGGGAGATATCACAACTATCGAAGATGAGGGTTCAGTCGGAGAAGCCCGTCAGGCCTGGCAACAGATGAAGGCCGAGATAACAGGGATACCCGGTGAAGAGGTAATCTCTTCGTAGGTAGAAAGTATGGGAGTATGGGAGTATGGAAGTATGGAGGTATATACTGCTATACCCCCATACTCCCATACTTCCACACACGACTTCCCTTTAACGGGTATTATTCTTAAAGGATTGGATAACCTGACGCCAGATAGGATCTTTTTCACCTGGAATAAAGGGAAAATAAAACCGCCCACGATCGACCAAACCGCCGTATCGCCTCTTAATGAGGGTGGGTAACTCGGTCCATGGACCGATAACTGCAAACGCATGGAGCATTTCATCGGTGATAGCCTCTGGAATTTCCTTCCAGCGCCCTTCGCGAGCGAGTTTACTTAATCGGGCCTGTGCATCCTGCCAGTCATGGAGTTCCATGACCCCTTTATAAGCCGGAGTTGAAGCATAAAAACCGATCTGCTGGCGAACCATCTGTTCAATGGCCGATCGATCAGGGTCGTCGGTAGGAATGGCGAAGAAACTTAAACAGATGGTCATATCTTCCCGGGTTCGTCCAGACTTTTCCAGGCCCTTCATAACATTGGGTAAAATCACTTCACGCAGATAATCCGCAGAGGTCAGAGGATGGGCATGGAGTCCATCGCAAACCTCGCCAGCAACCTGACACATGAGAGGATTTACCCCGGCAATATAAATAGGGATTCTGGGATACTCATGGGGTCCTGGATCGAAAAAGGGAGTCATCAGGTTCAGATTGAAAAACTCACCTCTAAAATTCAATGGGGTTCTATTCTGCCAGCACTCCCATAAGGCCCGAATGGCTAAAACAATCTCCCGCATCTTAGCCGCAGGTTTTTCCCATGTTGCACCGAAGCGGCGGGTATTATGGGCCTTGACCTGACTCCCTAAGCCGAGAATAAAACGTCCCCTGGAATATTTTGCTAAATCCCAGGCTATATAAGCTAAATTTCCAGGGCTACGAGCAAAAGCAACGGCTATGGCCGTACCGATCTGGATGTTCCGGGTATGCTCTGCTGCCAGCACCAGGGGTAAAAAGGCATCGTGTTGGGTCTCAGCCGTCCATACGGCATCAAAACCCATCTGCTCAATGGCTTTTACCTGAGCAGGAATATCTTGTAAGTCGAGGGACATGGTATTGGCATCTAGTTTCATAAGAGAACTCCTTTTTTATTTTTCATAAAAAATCATGAATCCACAGCTTATTATGTCGTACCTTTAAGTTTCTTTTTAAATTCTTCCCAGGGAAATGTATTCAAAACTGCTTCTTTAGGAACCCAACCCCTTCGAGCGGTACCGATGCCATATACCATATGGCTCAGGCCTTCCACCTGATGTGCGTCTGGGTTAATGGAGATTTTGACCCCTTTTTCCATGGCCATTTTAAGATGGAGCCAGTAAAGATCCAAACGATGGGGGTGTGCATTGAGTTCCATAGCCACGCCATTTCTTCGAGCCCCTTCCAGCAGAGCCTCCATATCGACTTGATAAGGCTCCCGACTTAGAATAAGCCTTCCGGTTGGATGACCCAGGATGGTTACGTAGGGATTTTCCATGGCTTTCAGAATCCGTCGGGTCATTTCCTCCCGGTTCATTTTAAAGCGACTGTGAACCGACGCAACCACAAAGTCTAATCGGGCCAGCAATGCCTCTTCCAGATCTAAGGTTCCATCTGCCAGGATATCTACTTCCATCCCCTTCAAAACCTGGATTCCCTGGAGTTCCTCATTGACCCGGTCGATTTCTTCCCATTGTTTGAGTAGTCTTTCTTTATCAAGACCATGGGCATAAAAGGCGGCTTTGCTGTGATCCGAGATCCCGATATATTCATAACCGTACTCCTGGGCTGCTTCAGCCATTTCTTGGATAGAGGCAATACCATCGCTCCAATGGGTATGGACATGGAGGAGGCCCCGGATATCCTTTTCTTCTATCAGAGAAGGTAGCTGGCCTTCTCTGGCTGCAACAAGCTCTCCGGTATTTTCCCTTAATTCAGGCGGGATGTAAGGCAGGTCCAAGTGCCAGAAGATTTCTTCCTCGCTTTGACAAATTAGTTTTTGCCCTTCCTTAAATAGTCCCCGATCGTTCAAGATCAGACCCTTTTTAGCGACCAGGTCCTGGACGGCTTTTAGAAAATCCTTGCTACCGGTGGAATAAAAGAGAAAATAGGGATAAATCTCTTCATCGACGAGGTTTAAATCGACAGGAATTCCGTTGGCCAGTCGGGCAACGCATCGACCGGGTTCTCTAGAAAGAATCTGACCTATCTGGGGGAATTGAATAAAAATTTCTAAAACCCTTTCAGGTTCTGAACTGCTGACAACTAAATCAATATCTTTGATGACTTCCTTCCAACGGCGGATTCCTCCGGTTAAACTGATCTGGGTTACAGGAGCCCGATCCTTTAGAAGTTTTTTAAGTTCCAGGGCCGTGGGTAAAGCTTCCCCTAAACGAAACTGATCCCAGGTACTTTTAACAAATTGAATACCCTCCAGGATAGCCTGTTGTGTTTTTTTACCGAACCCGGGTAGCTCTAAGAGTCTATTTTCATGGCAGGCATATTCCAATTCCCCCAGGGTGGTAATTCCGAGTTTTTCATGGAGGATTTTTAGTTTCTTAGGCCCTAAGTGGGGAATTTTAAGAAGTTCAAATAACCCCTCCGGAATAGAGGCTTTTAACTTTTCATAGTACTCCAGACGTCCTGTCTTGACCAATTCCGTTATCTTCTTTTCGATGGCTTCTCCAATCCCCTCAATTTGTCTGAGTTCACCCCTTTCCACTAAAGAGGCCACATCTGTCGTTAAAGCTTCAATACTTCGGGCTGCCTTTTGATAGGCTTTGATTTTGAATGGATTTTCACCCTGGAATTCGAGGGCTGTTGCGATAAAGTTTAAAATGGAAACGATTTCCTGGTTCGTCATAGCATTTCCTTCACTTTGGCTATGATTTCCATAGCTTCGCTCCCGGAAACTGGTTTATCCAGACCGAATTCTGAATCCGAGGCCCCATTCATGATTCCTGCTTGGGAGACACTGACCACCGCCTGATAGTAAATATTTTCCGGCAAAACATCTTTAAAGGGAGTCTCGTGGGTGGGTGCAGGAACCACGGTCAAGGGTTTTGAAAAAGCCTTAAAAATCCGGTCTATGGTAGCAGCCAACTCGCCTCGGGTGACCACTTCATCGGGTTGAAAGGTATGATCCGGGAAAACTTCCATAAGACCATAGGCGGTAACTTTAACAATATACGATTTGGTCGGATGGCCTGCAATATCGGATATGGGTTGAACCCGATAGGCAGAGGCGAGTTCCGGAGAGGCCTTGATTTTTTCTTCCAGATCCAGTCCGATCAAGATCAGAACGGCAAGATCGCTGCGGGTAATAGCCTGGCGGGCGGCAATATCTTGATATTCCTTGGGAACAGGTTTGGCCGTCGAAGCAGATTCCCTTAGTTTCTCCATGAATTCCTGGGCTTGTTTATTTTCCGGATCAAGACCTAAAACTTTCTCAAAATATTCCCGGGCCTTTTCCCGGTCTCCTTTAGCCAACCGGACCCTACCTGCGCCTAAGAGGGCAAAAACAAAGTCGGGATTCATAGCCAAAGCTCTTTGAAAATACTTCTCAGCTTCCTCGTAATCTTGCTTTTCCAAAAAAATATAACCTATTTCGACCAGGGGTCCTACTTGTTGAGGAGAAGAGCGTTGAGCGGCTTGAAATTCTTCCAGGGCGGCATCCAACCGACCCTGTTGCTTAAGCTCAAGTCCTTTCTGAAAGTGGACATCAAAATCGGTGGATTGAAGTGCCTTCAATCTATTGAGAACAACCGGATTCTGCGGACTGATCTCCAGGGCTTTTCGATAAGTTTCCAAAGCTTTCTGACGGTTTCCTTGTTTAACCTGAACAGAACCCAAACCTAAGAGGGTTGGAAGGGACCTGGGATCCAACTCCAGAGCTTCTAAGTAATTCTTCTCGGCCAGTTCGTATTTCTCTTGAGCGGCATAAGCATCCCCTAAGCCTTGAAAAGCCCTGGCGTATTTTGGATTTTTCTGGATGGTCAGATTAAAAAATTGGATGGCCGATTCAAAATTTCCCCGGTTGAGATTCTCAAGTCCTTTATAGTAAGCCTCTTCGGCTGTGGCGGGAATTCTTTGGGTGGGAGGTAGTTTACCGGGGGGAGGTGCCTGGGGTGCAGGACAGGCTGTGAGAAAGAGGAGCAAAGACAAAAGGAAGATGAATTTTTTCATCCTTCTAACCGCCGATAAACACCGATAAACAGAAACTGAGTCGGTGTTTATTTGCGTTAAATTTAATTAATCTTTTTAAAGATCCCTAATACTACGAAATTCTTTTAAAACCCGGGTATAATCGTCTCGTTTAAAAACTCCCAAACTTGAGGAACTTCTTCTCCTGACCTTTTTCACATCCCGAATCTCCTCTGTCGTTGTTGATAACTTCGAATGGCCCTTAGAAAATCGATTTTTCTAAAAGCCGGCCAGTTTACATCACAGAAGTAGAACTCGCTATAAGCACTTTGCCAGAGTAGAAATCCACTTAATCGAATCTCCCCACTGGTCCGAATAATCAAATCGGGATCTGGTAAGTCATAGGTGTACAGATACTTACTGATTTCATCGGGTGTAAGGCTGTTTACAATGGTTTCAAGGGATTCGTCTTGTACCAGGCGAGCTTCCAGAAGCTTTTTGATGGCATCTACAATTTCTTGTCTTCCTCCATATCCAACGGCAATATTAAGAAAGAAAGATCGATAATTCCGGGTTACCTCTTCGGCATAAGCAATGGCCTGTCGGGTAGACTCGGGAAGGAGCTCCATTTTTCCGACGGCCCGTACTCGAACCTGTTTTCGGTGGGTCCAGGGGCTCTGGGCAATGGAGAGAATTTTATTTTCGATAACCTGGAGTAGCTGGGTTAATTGCTCTGCTTCACGAAATAAATTCTCGGTCGATAAAACCCAGATGGTAAGCATCTTAATATTCAGTTCTTCGCACCAGCATAAAACCTCGTCTAGTTTATCAGCCCCCTTTTTGTATCCTTCCGACAGGTTTTCTAATTTTTTTTCCCGGGCGTATCGACGATTTCCATCTAAAATAAGTCCTACATGATAGGGTCGTCGATCCTTCTTAACTTCTGAGAGGAGTTTTTTTTCATACAAATGATAAAGAAGGGGTGTGAATCCTTGCAACATGTCCAATTAAAAACCGTGGGCAATGGATAGCAGACCGTGGATCGTCCGTCGTAGCAAGAGGGGGGATCCCCTGCTTCTTGCTTATCGTTTACGGTCCACAGTCTACCATCCCCAGTATTACGGAGTTCCTGTTACGCGAATAACCTCTTCCAGAGTCGTAATACCTTCCAGCATCTTCTGAAAAGCACTTTGCCTTAGGGTTTTCATTCCGTTTTGAATCGCCAATTTTTTAATATCCTCTGAACCGGCACGGACCCTAATCAGTTCTCGAATTTTTTCATTAATCGCCATAATTTCAAAAATCCCGACTCTGCCTAAATAACCGGTTCCTCGGCAAGAGGTACATCCCATACCTCGCTTGAGTTGTAAAGGCTTATGATGAAACATCTTTATAGGAATCGCCGAATTTAAGAGTGTGATTTCTTTTGCATCGGCTAAGTAAGCTTTTTCACAGTAAGGGCAGATTCGACGAACCAGACGTTGAGCTACAACCCCTATCAGGGAGGACTCGATGAGAAAAGGTTCAATCCCCATATCCATGAGGCGGGTTATAGCCGAAGGAGCATCGTTGGTATGAAGGGTACTAAACACCAGATGTCCGGTTAAAGCTGCATGAATGGCATTCTCAGCCGTTTCACGGTCTCTAATTTCTCCTACCATGATAACATCCGGGTCTTGACGCAAAATATTCCGCAGACAGGAATCAAAGGTAATTCCTACACCGGGCTGGACGGCCACCTGATTAAATTCTTCATAGATCATTTCAATAGGATCTTCAATGGTTACAATGTTGATCTCTGGAGAGGATAATTTGGCCAGGCTGGAATACAGGGTTGTGGTCTTACCACTTCCGGTAGGTCCGGTAAGAAGTATAATTCCATGGGGACAATCCAGAAAGGAAAGATACTGATCTACATCCTCGGGTGGAAATCCAAGATGCTCAATTTTCTGAATCAACATATCCGGGTCCAGAATTCGAATAACGACCTTTTCGTCAAAAGCAACCGGCAAAGTAGAAACCCGGAGTTCCATGTGCTTGTCCTTATATTTGGTCTTAATTCGCCCATCTTGGGGGCGGCGCTTTTCGGCTATATCCATACGAGATAAAGTTTTAATTCGGGATACAAAGGCCGCATGAACGGCTTTGGGCATCTGATGTACATTATGTAAAATCCCATCAATTCTCAACCGGATTTGACTATATTTTCTTTTGGGTTCAATGTGAATATCGCTTGCCCGTTGTTCAAAGGCATAATTAAACAGTAAATTAACGGCATTAATAATGTGGCGCTCGGTTAACTGGGTCCCCACCTCCGTGTATTGCTCCAGATTTGAAATATCAATCCGATGTCCCAATTCCCCTTCTGCTGCCTTTACAGAGAGTTTAAATCCAAAGAATTCCTTGATGATTTTATGAATGTCACTCCGGGTACTGATCACCAATTCCAGTTTCATACCACTGACCCGCTGAATATTTTCCAGAGTTTCTACATCCCAGGGATCTATGGTGGCAATGGTCAAGACCGTTTCATCGGGAGTGACGACAATGGGGAGTATATTATGCCGGCGGGCAAAGGGTTCGGGTATATAGGAAGTAACAACATCTAAATCTAATTTAAGGGGATCGATCTTAAGAAAGGGTAATCCCCAATATTTCGCCATGCAACGCATAATAACTTCTTCGGTGATCAGCTTCGTCTGATCCGATGCCATTTTCAACTGCATGAACGCAATAACATCTACAATATGGGGAGGAGTTCCCTGACCGTTCTCCCCTTCTTTAGCTAATTTACTCTGGAGGGTTCGGGTATAGTCGGATTCCCGTGATTTTATAAAATCCCTTTGTTTATCGGTCAGTAAACCCTCTTTACATAAAACTTCACAAACGAGATCCGTTGTTAAACGGGGGGACATGGTTATTAGAGACAGAGAAACATGGGAACACGCAGACGCAGTCCCATTGAAAAACTCACCGCACCCTTGTATACCCACGTTCCCCTACAGGCATCTGCCCGCCTAAGCTCCACAAATTTTACTAAGAATCTATTCAACTCCACAGAGACTGTCAATAAAAAAGCCTTTAAAAATAGGAAGAAGCTCCAGGTCAAAATGATCCTGTTGAACTCCATTGCAAAGATGAGGCCTGTCAAAATAAGCATGATTTAAGGGAAATCTTTTCAAATCCTGCCAGATTGGCAGGGTTTATAAAATATTTCCGGGAAAAAGCTATATTCCAGCTGGTAAATATTTTCCTGATTGAAGGCGAAAAGGCTAAAAATCTCGACTTCAGATCAACAAAAGGAGGGGGAAAAACAGATCTAAAATGGAACTTTTGAGATGGTATGAAATACGCAATAGATAAAAGAAAGAGCGGAAAAGTTAAAAGAGTTAAGGTATCTTAAAAGATGAAGAGGAAAGATCTACTATGTTAAGGGAGAAAAACTTATTGATGAGACGAGGGTTCGTGATGTACCTGGTAGGGTTGTTTTATCTCTTATCATTGGGAGAGAGTGCTGAGGCCAGGAGCTTTATTCCTGGGTTGTCCATAAAATCTATAAAAAAATCTGCCCATTCCCAAAAGATTGATTTCAGGGAATATGCCTTTAACGAAGGAACAGATTATGAAAAATCTTTCCAAGAAGCTCAAGAATCTATCCCACTTTCTGAATTGGTGATCTGGCAAGATGATTTTAAAGATCCTTCTCAGAGCGGGTTTGTTTCCGTTACAAAGATGAAAGATTTTGATGGAAACCCTGTTAATCTTGAGCAATCTTTACAAATCTTTGGAATAGATTTTGATGGAGATCTCCAGGAAGAGATTCTCCTGGTCCCCAGAGTTATATCAGGAAATTATTATCGGGCGACGATCCTTAAAAAATTTTTCGATTACTACCAACCCATTGCAGTCTCCGAAATAACAGGGGATTTTTACTATGTCGTAGATATTCGGGATCTCAACCAGGATCAACGTCCTGATCTCATTTTAGGATGTTCCTCAGGAGCCAGTAGTTATCAGGATATTCGCGAGATCTTCTGGTTTTCCGGGGATCACCTTCAAACCGAGGTATTTAACCAATGGGTACGCCTTCGGGATTTTAACCAGGATGGAATTTTCGAACTTTTGGTAGATTCGGTGGGTGGAACTTCTGGATCTCATTCCCAATGGGCTTACTGGACGGATATCTATGTATGGAATGGCCAGAGATATGAAAAGGACAATGCCCGATATCCAGAATACTATAAGGAAGAACTGATTCCGGGCTATCTTTCAGAGATTCTTTCTTACTCGGAAAGTTCTACCGAGAACCTGATGATCATTATGGATCGTGTGATCCTTATTCAACAGGCTGAAAATATCATCCAGTCTGGACAACCTGAAATAAATTCAGGTTTTTCATATCCGGTTAAAGCAAGACTCCGAAATCAGCAGAGACAGGAACTCTAAACGACCCACATAAAGGCTTCGGGAGAACTCGCCAGGCCGCCTTGAAGAGGCGGCCTTATTTTTTTAGTGTTCCATTCTGAAACTGAGATCCATTAGGAAAAATTAATCCAACTGTTCAAAAAACCTTGACTAACTTAAGAACCTTGTCTACTCTATCAGTTAGAAAACAAGGACACAGAACTTAAATTTCCTCTTAGGAAAACCTGAATCAGGAGACTCAACGGGAATCTTTACTTAAGCGAATCCATGGATATACGAGCTATTAAAGCGGCCCTTTCGGATAAATCCGAGAATTTAGGAGATGGATTGATTCTGGTCGATGAGAATAATCGGGTCAGGGTTTTCAATTCCAATGTTGAACAGTTATTTAGCATTCGTGGCAAGGAAGCCAGGAATCGTAAAATTGATGAAATTATCCCCCAGGCCAACTTACTGGCGTTATTCTCTAAAGCCCTCAAAGAACGTGTGGTTTTAAGCAATGTAGAAGTTATCCTGACCGAACCGCAGGAGCGAATCTTAAATATCAATATCATACCTATTTTTAGTGAGGAAGACCGACACTATCGCGGAGCTTTGTTGCTGATCACCGACGTGACCCAAAAAATCATGCTTATTGAAAAAATAGTTCACCAGAGTCGGTTGTTCACCGTAAGCAGTCTGGCCAACTGGGTAGCCCATGAGATCCGTAATCCTTTGACCTCTATGAATGTCCATTTTGAGCTTCTGAAAAGCGAGATAGAAGAGATTAAAAACAGATCCCCCGAAGTAGATCATCTGATTGCGACCTTACAAGAAGAAATTCTGAGATTAGATCGAAATTTAAGTAGTTTTTTAAACTCGGGTCGGCTTCCTCCTCCTGAGAAAGTTTCCCTTCAGATTAACCAGGTTATTAAATCGGTAGTGGATTTTCAATATCCGGTAGCCCGTTTGTCTAAGGTAATTATCCAAACAGAACTGGAGGAAGGACTTCCTCTCATAGAGCTGGATGAAGATCAGTTCAGGCTTGTCCTGCTCAATCTGATTCGAAATGCCATCCAGGCCATGCCGGAAGGGGGAAACTTGAAAATCCTGACCCGAAGGGTTGAAAAGTATATTGAGGTGGAAGTTTCAGATACCGGATGTGGAATTCCTAAAGAAGATTTAGAAAAGATTTTTGATTTTTTATATACGACTAAAGAACAAGGTTCGGGTTTGGGTTTGCCGATTGCTCAAAAAATCGTCCGAAGTCATAACGGCAAAATTGAGGTTGTTAGCGAGAAAGGTAAAGGAACAACTTTTATCATCAAACTTCCCATCAGTTCAGAAAAATAGCCGGTAGTAGCAACTGGAGTCGTTTTTACAGAGGATGAACGACTCAGATTGTTACCATCTATAAAGCCATAAAATTAAAGGGAGGGAGAGCCTTGAAAAAAACCATTTTAATTGCCGAAGATGACGTCAATGTAGCTGATGGGTTGGGTCAATATTTGAAAAAGAAAGACTACGAAGTCATTGTGGTCTATGATGGGCTGAGTGCCCTGGAAATAGCTAAAAAGGAAGACGTTAATCTTTTATTAACAGATCTACTTCTTTCTAAATTATATGGTCTGGATCTGATTCGGGAGATTAAAAAAGAAAAGCCGGATATCCAATTCATTATGATGACGGCTTTTGGAGATATCGAACTGGCCGTTCAGGCCATGAAAGAAGGAGCCTATGATTTTCTTACAAAACCTCTGGATCTGCGGAAGTTGGGAATTCTTATTGAGAAAGCTTTAGAGGTTCAGGTTCTTTCACTCCGAAACAGACAGTTACAGCAAACCTTAGAGGCCAACTATACGTTTTCCAACGTTATTGGTCGAAGTAGCCTTATGAAAAAGGTTTTCGAGATCGTTCGGCAGGTCTCTCCCCGGCGAAGTAATGTACTGATTTACGGAGAAAGTGGTACCGGAAAAGAACTTATTGCCAATGCCATCCATTACAACAGTCCTCGTGCTTCGATGCCTTTTATCAAGGTTAATTGTGGGGCTTTAAGTGAAGGTGTTTTAGAAAGCGAATTATTTGGACATGAAAGGGGAGCTTTTACCGGAGCCGTTTCAAAAAGAAAGGGGAGATTTGAATTGGCCCACGGAGGGACCATCTTTTTAGATGAGGTCAGTGAAATGTCCCCTACAACCCAGGTTAAACTTTTAAGAGTTTTACAAGAAGGAGAGTTTGAACGGGTTGGTGGCGATAAAACTCTCAAGGTAGATATCCGGGTCATTGCAGCAACTAACAAAGACCTCTGGGCGGCTGTTAAAGCAGGTAAGTTTCGTGAAGACCTTTTCTACCGACTAAATGTGGTTAAGATCGATTTACCTCCGCTCCGGGAGCGGAAAGAAGATATACCTTTTTTAGTAACCCATTTTATAGAAAAATTTAATAAAAAACACGACCTGGCTATTCAGGGAATTAATCATAAAGCCCTGGATCTTTTGTCCCTCTATGACTGGCCTGGAAATGTAAGAGAATTAGAGAACTGTATAGAATCCGCCATGTTATCTACCAATGGAAACTATATCCTTCCCGTAAATTTACCCGCCTATGTAAAAACACCGTCCCGGAATGAAAAAAGTATTGTGATTCAGATCGGAACCCCCCTGGCAGAAATCGAACGATTGGTTTATAAAAAAACCCTGGAAGAAACCAAAGGAAATAAAACTAAGGCAGCGAGATTATTAGGAGTTGGGGTCAGAACGGTCCACCGAAAAGCCCTGGAGTATGGATTATAAGAATGTTAGATCTCCTATCTGTCTACCTTGAACAGTTTACCTATGCAGGTATTTTTGTGGTTTTATTACTCTGTGGTCTGGGTCTCCCTCTTCCGGAAGAAACCGTTATTGTAGCCGGAGGATTCCTGGCCTATAAAGGGTACACAAACCTTTATATGACCATAGTTGTCCTGGTTATAGGAGCACTAACCGGCGATGGAATCATTTATCTGCTGGGTCGGAAATGGGGAGATCGGGTCTTAGGGATTAAATTTCTGCATACCTTCTTAACCAAAGATAAAATCCAGAAAACCAGGGAGTATTTCGACAAATATGGAGATAAGGCGGTTTTTCTGGCCCGATTTTTTGCCGGAATTCGACCGGTAACTTTTTTTATGGCCGGGACCATGGGGATGAAACCAAAAATGTTCCTCTTGATGGATGGACTGGCATCGGTGATAAGTATCCCCCTTAATACCACTCTGGTTTACTATCTGGGAGCCGACATTGAGCACCTGGTCCTGACCCTTAGAAGAGTGAATCGAACCTTAATACTTGTTCTCTGTCTGATCTGCCTTCTCTGGCTCCTTTATCAACAAAAAAAAAGGTATAGTCCAGGCCAGCCTTCCTGTCCAAAAGAGTAAGAATAGCCTAGATTCTCCCAGGTCCATTATCCTGAATTTCGATTTTGAAACTTAGAAAAAAACAAATCATAGATTTATCCCGGACAACTATAATTTATAAAGAAAGTTAAAGAAACCCCTTGCTAATTTTGAAAAGAGCAAGTAACATGGTAGGCACCTATTGGATTTCAAACCGGAACGGTGGGTAAGTCGAGATTGGAAAGAAAGTGGAAGAAGCTGTTGATAATGTTAAAGCCAGATGCTATATTAAGTTTACGGAAGTAGTTATAAACTCATGAAATAAGTGTTTCATTTTTTGTTCTTTGAAAAGTTTAAGTAAAGAAGTAACTGAGTATCTGAAGCCTAAAGTTGTACAGTCAAGTTACTAAGAGCAGGCGGTGGATGCCTTGGGGCTAAGAAGCGAAGAAGGGCGTGGCAAGCTGCGAAAAGCTCTGGGGAGCCGCAAGCGGGCTTTGATCCAGAGATACCCGAATGGGGCAACCTGCCGGAGTAATGA